>JBBDRU010000278.1:0-3228 GCA_040905305.1 Salibacteraceae bacterium
CCGAGAAATACGCCTTCTTAACCACGTAAGCACTGCGTAACTTCAGTTATTAATCTAAAATCTATTACTTGAATCCGCTAGATAAAAAGAACACCTATATATAAAAGATCAATAACGCGTTTAGGGGTTAAATTTTTAACAAATTTAAAATAAAAAAGGCCATGCAAGCGCTTGATATTCAATATCTTAGGAGTGTTAATCATCACAAAAACACCCTGCTCATGCATGACCTTAAAACTAATTTCGACAAAATTTTACCTATCGTCAAAGAAACCCTGGCCAAATTTCTTAATTCGGATCTGAATTTGCAATTTTATCCGAATAAACCTCCAATGGCAGATGCCCATATCATGAGCCTGGCCCTGCTGCAAGAGGCGTTAGGCATTGATAGTGAACTCTGGTTTTGGAGTAAACTCCAAGCCGACTATACCCATGCCTTTCCCAATCTGCCTCACCTGAGCTGCTCTAACCGCCGTCGCAAACGACTGGCCAGATGGATCGAAAAATTGGCTAAGTTGTGGGGACGCCAGATAGGCCCCTATGAAGATACCTACATGGTGGACAGCATTCCCGTACCTGTGGCCCACATTGCCCGCGAGCACTTTGGCACGACCCCTGACAAGGGCTACAGCGCTGTATTCGGCCAATATTACATCGGCTACAAACTGCATTTGGTGGTGAGTTTGGACGGGGTCTACCAGAGCATGGATCTGACCAAAGCCAGTGTCCATGATATTCATTATTTGAAGGACATTAAACACAGCGGGCTCAACAACTGTTTGCTGCTGGCCGACAAGGGATACCTGTCAAGTAAACAGCAGATTGATTTGTTTTATAGTACCGGCATCGAACTCCAAACGCCGATGCGTAGCAATCAAAGCGGGTACCGACCGTGGCCAACGGTTTTTAAAACCGCCCGACGCCGGGTAGAGACTGTTTTTTCGCAGCTCTGCGACCAGATGATGCTCAAACGAAACTATGCCAAAACATTTGCCGGGGTGCGAGCTAGATTGATCAGCAAAGTGGCCTCAGTAACGCTGCTGCAGTACATCAACTGGCAAAATGATCAACCTATTAATCATCCATTGGCTGCTTAATGTTAACCCCTAAACGCGTGATCAATAAAAAAATGCTATGGGATCAAAAAAAGATTTTATTTCTTGTTATTCAAATCGGCGCGAATTCCTTAAAAAAGTTGGAATAGCTACCACCTCTTTAGCCGTATCACCACGTTTTATGTTTACCGGAGAACCAGCCAGCGATCGCAAAGTACGGATCGGCATTGTCGGCGGAGGGTTTGGCACAAGCTTTTATTTCCACGAGCATCCGAACTGCGTCGTTGAGGCGGTCAGTGACCTGCGTGCCGACCGGCGTGAGCGTCTGATGAGGGTCTATGAGTGTGAGAAGAGTTATGAGTCGCTCGAGAAGCTTCTGCATGACACAAAGATTGAGGCGGTCTTCCTTGCTACCCCTGTTCCTGACCATGCAGCACACGTACTGGCTAGTTTGGAAGCAGGTAAACATGTCCTTTGTACGGTAGCGGCCGCCTCGTCCCTTGAGGAGTGTGCTCAATTGAAGGAGGCCGTAGAACGTACGGGACTTAATTACATGATGGCCGAAACCAGTACCTATCGGCAAATTACCATTTCAGCTAAAAAGTTGTATAGGGAAGGTCGTTTTGGGCGTATTTTTGCAGCTGAAGCGGAATACGATCATCCCGGAATCTCAAACATCTGGTTTGACAGTAAAGGTAAACCGACCTGGAGGCAGGGACAGCCCCCTATGCATTATCCCACACATGCTACCGCCTTTTTGATAGCTGTTACAGGGGAGAGATTGACCCATGTTAGCTGTCTGGGTTGGGGAGATGATAGCCCCTTGCTTAAACCGAATGCTTATAAGAATCCATTCTGGAATCAAACCGCTCTTTTTCAAACAAACAAAGAAACCGCATTCCGGGCTCGAATATATCGTAAGGGCGCATTTGGCGGAGCCGAGCGAGCCAAATGGTATGGTGACAAGATGAGTTTACACGCTGAGCATCCAAATGGGCTAGGCCCCACCATCGTTCGAGCTTCCGAAGAGTTAACAGAAGATGAAGGAGGATTTAAAGTTGGGGAGCCGGTCATTGATGCCTACGACCAGCCTTTATGGTGGAAGACTCATTTATTACCGGATACACTGCAACATGAAAGTGGTCATGGAGGTTCTCATACGTTCATCACACATGAATTTATTGATTCTATCATCCAAGAACGACCTCCGGAGGTTGATATATATGAGGCTCTTGCTTATACGGCTCCCGGACTTGTAGCCCATCAGTCGTCCCTGAAGGGCGGTGAGAGGTTGAAGATCCCGAGTTTTGATCCTTCTTAATAAAGAAAAGAAAAATAACCAGGTATGGATCGCAGAAATTTTATTAAACATGCTGACAGTATTGGAACCGGATCTGGCGACGATTAGCTACGAAAAGGAGATTTAAATGTCGTCAATCACTGGGGGCGGCCCCTTTGCTTTTACGGATATTGGCGGCTTGTATCATTTTCGAGTTACAAAATTGGGTCATCCAGGCACGAATCCAGCGGCTGTTTTTAATGGAGAAAATGGTTATTGGTATTCATGGAATAAGCCTTTTTCTGGTTGATTTTTAAGGGTTTTCCCGTCTCTTAAAAATACAAAATCCACGAGGCTTATTCTACTTTAAATCCATGTATATCAATAATTTACAGGTTATTATAATCGCTCATAAATTACCTGCGAAAGTTGAGTTGGAAAGTCTCACTTTTGTTTTCATTTTAATAAGATTGTGTATACATTCAGTATTAGAGGAGCCTTTGCAAAACCCCCTGAGTACGTGAGTTTGTTATCGAATTCAGTTATTTTGGTGTAACCTAAATCAACATTCAAAATCAGATCTTTTCATGGCTGACGGCAATCAATTAAGCTTTGGTGACGGACTTCTTTCCAGCAGACGCAAACTCAGCAAACTTTCCAGGCACCTGCACAAACTCGACGGGATCATCAACTGGCAGCCACTGGTTGAGGAAATCTCAATGATCGATAAAACCGACGCCAAAACCGGCGGCCGTCCTCGCAAAAACCCGATGTGGATGATCAAAGCCACGTTTCTGCAATCGTTGTTCAGCCTGAGCGATCCCCAGCTGGAAGATCAGCTCATCGATCGTCTGAGCTTTCAGCGGTTTGTGGGCATCAATCTGGATCAGGAGA
>JBBDRU010000279.1:0-3224 GCA_040905305.1 Salibacteraceae bacterium
TGTTGGAACCAAGGCAGTAAACGCACTTTCATCATTTTTTAAGGTAGAGTCTGTTCGGGACGGAAAAATGAAAGCAGCAGAGTTTTCTCAAGGTCAAATTACAGAAGACGCGGAGATTCAGGAAACAACTACAAGGAAAGGCACCCGAATTACATTTATTCCAGATGAATCACTCTTTCCACAATACACTTATCGCCATGAACATGTTGACCGCATGCTTTGGAACTATGCATACCTAAATCGAGGATTGGTTATTAATTTTAACGGTCAGCGGTATGAATCAAAAGACGGTCTGAAAGACTTGCTAAAGCGCAATACAGATGAAGATCCGCTTTACCCGATCATTCATCTTGAAGGAGATGATATTGAAGTGGCAATTACTCACACTCAAAGCTACGGAGAGGATTATTATTCTTTTGTGAACGGTCAATACACGCCTCAAGGAGGTACTCATCAATCTGCTTTTCGGGAGTCTTTGGCCCGCGTTATAAAGGATCATTATGGTAAAAATTTTGATTCACAGGATGTGCGTACATCCATCAGTGCGGCAGTTAGCGTAAAGGTGATGGAGCCGGTTTTCGAGTCTCAAACAAAGACGAAACTAGGCTCTCAAGATATCGGACCCGATGGCCCGTCAATGCGCGCCTTTATCAATGATTTCTTATCACGTGAATTAGATAATTACTTGCATAAACATCCGGAAGTATCTGAGCGCTTGTTGAAAAAAATTCTTCAAAGCGAGCGCGAACGCAAGGAAATGGCCGGAGTGAAAAAACTGGCGCGCGAAAGAGCAAAAAAAGCTAACCTTCACAATAAGAAGTTGAGGGATTGCCGGGTTCATTTAGGTGATAAAGATGAACGAAGCGTCAAAACATCAATATTCATTTGCGAGGGAGATTCTGCATCGGGTTCCATTACAAAGATCAGAGACGTAAATACCCAGGCCGTTTTTTCATTGAAGGGTAAGCCGCTCAATACCTATGGGCTGACCAAGAAAATCGTTTACGAAAATGAAGAGTTTAACTTGCTTCAGGCAGCATTAAATATTGAAGATGGAATTGAAAATTTGCGTTATAATAATGTAATAATTGCTACGGATGCTGATGTTGATGGGATGCACATACGTTTGCTATTGATCACATTCTTTTTGCAATTCTTTCCGGAAATTGTAAAACAAGGCCACCTTTATGTTCTTCAAACCCCTCTTTTTAGGGTGCGCAACAAAAAAGAAACCGCCTACTGTTATTCGGAAGATGAACGAAGAGAGGCATTAAAGAAGTTAGGGAAAAATGCAGAAATCACCCGATTCAAAGGATTGGGTGAGATTTCTCCGGATGAGTTTAAACACTTCGTGGGAAAAGACATTCGATTGGACCCGGTAGTGATTGGTCAAGATGCTGCTCTCAAAGAACTGTTGTCTTTTTATATGGGTAAAAACACTCCTGACAGACAGGAGTTTATTATTGAAAACTTAAAAGTTGAAAAAGACGTAATCGAAGAGGCGGCATGAGGTTAACCGCAATTGGTTTTTGTTTCTGTCTAGTGGGCGAGCTGATTTTTGCTCAGCCATTTGTGCATCCGCTTGCCAAAATGATAGGAGAAAATCAATTGCAATATTTTTTAAATGCAGACGGAGATGTATTGCATGAATCCATGCCATATGAACTTGAACGAATTGCCAGTCGAAAGTCATCAAGAAAGCCGTTTGAGGTAAAGGAATTTTTTGCCAACGGTAAGATTGCGATGCACACATTTATGCATGAACCTGATCCAGTTTCTAACCGTTTTGAGGAGCATTACATTTCCTACTACCCAACAACTGGTGACACAAATGTTTATTACCGTATCAAGAAAGGACGAAAGCACGGGGAGTTCTATGAGTTTTACAGCAATGGTCAACTGAAAGAGAAGAGCACCTATAAGTTTGGCAAGTTAGATGGGTTGCAATCTCGCTATTACGCTAATGGAAATTTTATGGAAGTTGGGATGTTCAGCGAAGGTATGCGAGAAGGAGTGTTTAAAAGCTTTGACGAGCAGGGAAAAGCAACTTCAGAAAGTGCTTATTTTCGTGGCAAGAAAAAAGGCCCTGAAAAGAACTTTCATACTAACGGGAAAACATCTTCGATGATTGTTTATGATAATGGCTTGAAATCAGGGGGCTCTGTTTCTTATTACCCTAATGAAAACATTCAATCTAAGGAAATTTTTGAGCAAGGCTTAAAAATAGGTGAATGGCATTTTTTTAATGAGGCCGGTGAATTGATTTGGAAACAGTCCTTTGAGAAAGATAAACCCATCGGTGATTATTTTGAATGGAACGAAAACATGGACACATTGGCTTTTGGAATCTATTCAAATGGTCGGTTTTCGGGGTTTACCAGATCGTATTCAAAAAAAGGACAACGGGTGATTGAAAAACAATACAAATCGGGTAACGCTGTTGGTATCCATCATTTTGACCCATCAGGAGCCTTCATTCATAAAGGCGAGCTTAGTGATAAAGGGTGGTTGATGAAGTGTAATGACTCTACACACGTCACTTCGGTATGCAATTTTGATGAACGTAAAACGCCATCGGCCGCTGTAAATATGGAGCAGAAAATTATGCGCGAGGTTAGTTTTGAACCAGTTGATAGCTTTACTTCTAACAGCGTGTTTAGCTTTAGTGTGGATGGTGACGGAAAGCTTGTGCACGCTGAGGTCATAGATCATGGTAATGCTGACTTTGATGCGCTGTTTCTGGATTATTTGCGTAATCAATCATGGAAGGGAGGTCATTATTATGGTGAGCCATCGATTTATTCCAATCATCTGGTCTTAAATATTGACAGCAATGGAGCATCGGCTCATTTCGGAAGGTTTTATTTTGACGACAGCTTACTTTTAGAGCATGAACATGTTCCTGCATTGATTTCAATCATTGAGCAAGAGAATACGGAGCCGAAATTCCCTACAGGAAATAGCGGGATGTTTGAATATTTAGCCTCATCAACCAACTATCCGGACATGGCTAAGGAAAGTGGGGCAAAAGGAATGAGCTTTGTGGGGTTTTCCATTCAACCTTCGGGAGTGGTTTCGAATGCAGAAGTGATTTCAAGCGTTTATCCTCCCTTGGATTATGAGGCGCTGCGAGTGGTCAATGAAATGCCGGTTTGGATTCCCGGAAGAATAGAAGGAAAAGAAGTAGAAGTTTATTACAAATTGCCGTTTAGATTTACACTCAG
>JBBDRU010000280.1:0-3215 GCA_040905305.1 Salibacteraceae bacterium
TTCTGAATCATTTGTATAGAGCATAACAAGGTTTCCGTCTTTGTCGGTTTGTTTGTCTTTAATCTGCTCCTTATACTCCTCAAATGTCTTGTATTCGCCCTTCGTATTCTTTAACAAATAGGTCGGTTGAATACGCTCATAAAACTTCTCATCTGTGAGTAGCCCATAGTCCATGAACACCTGAATATCAGACCACTTTTCTTCAAAATCCTTGCGGTCATTCTTATACATTTCTGCCAGCTTATCAGCCACTTTCTTGGTGATGTGACTGCTTATTTTCCTAACGTTTGAGTCGCTTTGTAAATAACTTCTACTCACGTTTAATGGAATGTCAGGTGAATCGATAACTCCGTGCAACAACGTCAGGAATTCAGGTACAACGTTCTCCACCGAATCTGTAATGAAAACCTGATTACTGTATAATTGAATTTTATTGCGCTGCAACTCAACCTTATGCTTTGCCAACTTTGGAAAATACAAAACACCCGTTAGATTAAAAGGGTAATCTACATTGATATGAATATTAAACAATGGCTCCTCAAACGTCATGGGGTAAAGCTCTCGATAGAACTTTTGATAATCTTCCTTCTTCAGGTCTGCCGGCTGTTTTTTCCAAAGTGGATCTGGATTGTTAACAATATTATCTACCGTTTTTGAGACCTTTTTTACATTTCCATCATCATCTTTTTCACCTTTTGGATCATCTATCTGCTCTTCTTTCGTTCCAAATTTGATCGGTACGGGCAAAAACTTACAGTACTTATCTAAAATACCGGCAATTCTTTGCTCTTCGAGAAATTCTTCTGACTCGTCATCGATGTGTAGAATGATTTCTGTTCCTCTTTCCGCCTTCTTTGATTTTGTAATATTAAACTCCGGGCTTCCATCACAAACCCACTTCACAGCATCTTCGCTTTTCCAGCTTTTGGTGATCACTTCTACTTTTTTGGCTACCATAAAGGCGCTGTAAAAACCCAAACCAAAGTGTCCAATGATACCCGCATCGTCAACCTTTCCTTCATATTGCTGCAAAAACTCAGATGCCCCGGAGAAAGCCACTTGATTGAGGTATTTTTCAACTTCCTCTTTTGTCATTCCCACTCCATGATCAATCACATGCAGAGTCTTCTTTTTTTCGTTCAACTTAATCTCGATCATGGTGTCACCCACCTTCTCTTTCATTTCGCCCATACGAGCCAGGGCATTGAGTTTTGAGGTTGCATCAACCGCATTTGACACCAGCTCTCTTAAAAAGATTTCGTGGTCAGAATAGAGAAACTTCTTGATTATGGGAAAGATATTCTCTGCTTGAACATTAATGGTTCCCTTCATAGCATTCCAATTTTTTGTCTTATAAATTAATATATTAAAGATGGTTCGTGGAATAAATCCATTAATTCATCGAATAAGGGAACAGTCAAAGCCTGTGCCAGTGAAAAAATACTGTCAAAGTGGCAATGGCAAACCGCTTTTAAGTGTCAAATGATTTAAAAGGAATGTCGACAGAAAGGCTCAATAATCGCATTTCAAAAGGTATATTCGGGATCTAACATTTTTAAACATGCGAAAACTACTACCCCTTTTCATCCTTTTCAACATCCTAACCCTCTCGATTTCAGCAGAAGAAATCCTAAGAGGAAAGCAAGCGAACGAAGCCGTTGAAGGTGCAGAATTGGTTCGGTTCAAAGACTTCTCAAGTATTCCCGCCTACATTAAGTTTCGGACAAATGAGCGCATTGCATTTCAATCTTGGCAGACCTGGTTTAGCTCGCGCTATCTTAAAAACGCTTCAAATGTTGACTTTATGTTGATCGGTGAGGAAGAAGACAGAATGGGTATGATACACTACCGTTATCAACAAAGGGTAGAAGGTTATCCCATGACTTTTGGTATTTGGATTGTGCACACCTTAAACGGTGAAGTGGTAAGTATGAATGGTGAAGTATTTGACAAGCCTGGTTCACATTCGCCATCCCTTTCAGAGGCAAATGCGCTTGAATTTGCATTAGATAAAATCAATGCAAGCATTTATAAATGGGAACTTCCTGAAGAAGAAACCTGGTTGAAAATCGAGCAAGCCGACCAAAATGCTACTTATTTTCCTAAAGGAGAATTGGAGGTAATCAACTCGGATGCAAGCCTTAAAAAGCTTGATCTTCACTTGGCGTGGAAATTTAACATCTATGCTGCCGAACCCTTATCACGCACTGAAATTTACGTTGATGCCAATGATGGAAGCGTAATTTTTGAGCAGGACTTGATTCATCATGCAGACAGCAATGGTATAGCAAATACAGGATATAGTGGTCAACAGAACATTGTAGCCGATTATACCGGCACCAATTTTAGATTAAGAGAAAGCGGCAGAGGGAACGGAGTCCACACCTTTGATATGAACAATGGTACCAACCATGGTGCTGCAACGGATGTTTTTGACAATGACAACGTTTGGAACGCAACCACCGTTGAACGGTTTGCAACTGATGCACACTGGGGAGCCGAAATGACTTATGACTATTATTTTAACTACTTCAATAGAAACAGCATTGATGGTAACGGTTTTTTGCTCAGAAGTTATGTGCATTACGGTAACAACTATGCCAATGCTTTTTGGGATGGTCAGCGAATGACTTATGGAGATGGCAACAACGGAAACAGTGCTTTTACGGCTTTGGACATCGCTGGGCACGAGGTAACTCACGGCCTTACAACCTTCACAGCGGGGTTGATTTATCAAAACGAATCAGGTGCTCTAAACGAAAGTTTTTCTGACATTTTTGGTGCTGCCATAGAATTTGATGCATTGGGCTATTCCAATGGTGATTGGCTGATGGGTGAAGATCTTGGATTTATCATAAGGTATATGAGCAACCCAAATCAGGGCGGTGATCCCGATACTTACGATGGAAATTTTTGGTATGTCGGTCCTAATGATAATGGTGGCGTGCATACCAATAGTGGGGTGCAAAATTTTTGGTTCTATTTGCTAACTGAAGGCGGAACAGGCACTAACGATATTGGAAATCAATACAACGTAACCGCTGTTGGCGTTGAGGATGCCGGAGCGATTGCTTATCGAAACCTCGTCACTTACCTCACGGTTTCGAGCCAATACAGCGATGCGCGCTTTTATGCCATAGAATCTGCGATGGATTTATTTGGCCCATGCAGCCAGCAAGTAATCAGCACTGGAAACGCGTGGTATGCCGTGGGCG
>JBBDRU010000281.1:0-3205 GCA_040905305.1 Salibacteraceae bacterium
TCGACTTTCAGATGTGCTGTTTGCGTTTTGGGAGAGCAGTCTGTGAGCTTCGATTAGGTGCCTTTGGTTGCGGGCTTCAGGTGATGAAAAGGCAATGACTTCTTGACCGACCCAGTCTTTTTGCCAGTTTTCATTAACCTGTTGCATGTGGTCGATTAAAGGAGCCGCCTCGTGAAACGTTTGTGATTGAGCCAGAGAACATGCGAGCAAAATGCAAAGTGTGGTGATTGTTTTCATGAGGTTTGGTTTTATCACTTGACGTTGTTCAGGCCACAATAGTTGGTTTTAAGGGTGATACATTCAACCTTACGAAAAGTCAGAAAACAATAAACCCCAACCAAAATGGATGGGGTTTTAAAATGCAATGTTTAGAGCTGGTATTAACAATACTCGTCAAATGCGGCTTTAAGGTTTTCTGCGATCAATTCTGCTGGCCGCCCCTCGATGTGGTGACGCTCAATAAAGTGTACTAATTTACCATCTTTCATCAAGGCTATGGATGGAGAGGAAGGAGGGTAAGGCAGGAAATATTTACGCGCCTGAGCAACGGCTTCCTGGTCAACCCCTGCAAAAACAGTGGTTAGTTTCCCAGGCGTTTTCACGTTATCAATGGCCATTCTAACTGCCGGACGCGCATTTGCTGCAGCACAACCACAAACACTATTAACCATGATCAAGGCCGTGCCGCTCATGTTATTGATCAAGTTGTCAACCTCATCTGCTGAAAGCAGCTCTTCAAAACCTACTTCAGTAAGTTCTGATTTCATTGGGGCTACAATTTCTTCGGGATACATAATTCTATTATTTTCTTCAAAGTTAACATCTTCGAGAGCATAGGGTTCTAATCGTTAACAAAAGCTCTCAACTATCGTTTTGATTTGAAAAAATTTCGGAGTAATTCAGCTGAAGGTTCTGCAAGCACATCGCTAATTACCTCCGTTTTTGGATGCAACATGTTTTCAGATAAGCGTTTGTATCCTCGTTTTTCGTCTCGCGCACCGATGACTAACTTACCCAATTGTGCCCAGTATAAAGCACCAGCACACATGGCACACGGTTCAAGGGTCACATAAAGGATGCATTTGTTTAGGTATTTCCCTCCGAGGTTGTTGGCAGCAGCAGTGATAACTTGCATCTCTGCATGAGCTGTAACATCGTTGAGCAGCTGAGTCAGGTTGTGTGCACGTGCAATAACGCGGCCTTTTGAGACCACGATGGCACCAACCGGTATTTCATCTTTTTCCAGAGCGCGTTCGGCTTCCTGAAGCGCTAATTTCATGTAATGTTCGTCTGATTGAATGCTTAATTCCATGTTACTTTTAAATTTTCTACCCTCTATTGAGATTTCGGTTTTGTCGGTATGATATAATCAGGTAGATTTGCGAGTTTACGTTAAAAACCTAATTAAGATGAGGAAAATTCTACTCTTGTTGTTTACTGCGGCTTTTGCGTTGCAATCAAACGCACAACTTTCAGTAACTCCGGGTGACACTTCGCTTTGCCCAGGTGATTCTATAACATATACGGCTTCAGGAATGACGGTTTTAGGTTGGATTGATACCTTAAATCAAGATACGGTTATGAATGCCAGTTATACTTTTACCACAACCGTAGAAGGAACGCACACCATTTATGCAGTTGGCATAAATGTCTTTCCTCAGGATACGGATACCATTGGGATAGACATCACCATTAACGCTCCTCCGGCAGTGAGCATTATTTCAAGCGGTGGAAGTGGCATTTGCGAAGGATCCAGCACTGAGCTCATCGGGTTGCCCGCAATGGCCGCGTCTTATGAGTGGAGCCCAGAGGCATCGTTAGATACCAATGCACTGGATACGGTAATTGCTACTCCAGATACTACAACTACTTATTACCTGACAGTAACGGATGCTTTAGGATGTGTTGGAATGGATAGCATTGAAATATCTGTTGAAAGCGCACCAGAGGTCACCGTAAGCAGCACAGCTGAACCGGATAATGGCTATGTGTGTGCTGGAAACTCCGCTACTTTAACCGCTACGGCTAGTAATGTAGCTTCTTATGAATGGTCACCCGTTTCTACTTTGAGCGACAGCAACACCGTTTCGGTAATTGCAACCCCCACTGGAAATACTACTTATACAGTTGTTGTTACCGATTCAAATGGTTGTACGGCTAGTACCTCTGTTCTAGTAAGGGTAAACAACAGCTATCCTACCATGACTATTTTGCCAGAGGAAACAGAAATTTGTCAGGGAGAAAGTGTTTTTATTGATGTTTTGTCAACTGGAGTTCTTTATAGTTGGACGCCTGCCGCAACGGTGGATGACCCTACGGAGCAAGATGTTACAGTAACCCCGACTTCTACTACTACCTACACCGTAGAAACAAGATTAAATGGTTGCGACACTACAGGTAGTGTAACTATTTCAGTGAACCCTTCACCCGCAGTGGGCTTGACTCAAACCGGAGGAAGTGCATCGATTTGTTTGGATGAAACAGCAGAATTAACTGCATCATGCCCGAATTGTGATAGTTACCTCTGGAAATTACCAAACTCCACATTTACTACTGTTAATACGGTTCAAACCATATCACCAAACACCCCTGGAACATTTACCATCAGCGTAACAGGTTTTGATACTCTGGGCTGTGGCGGAAAAGCTTCCGTTACGCTTAATGTAGATGATTGTTATGTCGGAACTCCGTTTGGGGTAGAAGAGAATAAAGAAGCTCAAATTTCCATTATGCGCAAAACGGCATCCATTGCTATTGAAAGCAACGAACCCATAACTGCGATGAAGTTGTATAATTTACTTGGAGAAGAGGTGCTTGCATTGTCAAGCAATAATGAGCATCGCATCGAGTTTTCAACCGGTAATTTTGCTAGTGGCGTTTACATCACCACTTTGCAACTATCATCTGGTGAAACCATCACCAAGAAGCTGTATTTATAGTACTTTCAGCCTTTTTTGATTAGTGATTGATTACGTTAACATTCTGAAAGCCCTCTCTTAACGGAGAGGGCTTTTTTATGCTCGTTTGTGTAGGCTGCCGTTTTGTAGATGATGAGCAAGCTCTGGTAGATTCATAGTATGAACAGTATAGCTTTTCGACCTGATAGTAACAAACAAAAAAAAGCCCCGAAAAGGGGCTCTATTAATAACGTTTTTCCTGACTTCCGCACTTTCCTGATCCCTAAAATTTAACTTACTGAAGTTGA
>JBBDRU010000282.1:0-3176 GCA_040905305.1 Salibacteraceae bacterium
CCATGATTATCTGTTTGTTCAGGGAATGTCAGGTGTAAAAAGCCTTATTGAAATACCTTATCTGGATGAGTTTGGAGCAAACACAGAACTTGCTGTAAATTGGGCAACCATGTCGTTTGAAGTAGCTGACGTTCAGCCCGATTATCTTGAGCTTTCACCACAGCTTTACCTTCTGGATTATGAGATTGAACAAGGTGGAACAGATACCATAGAAACCCTAACCCTTGATTATACATTCAGCACCACCAGGTATGGCGGAATATATGATGAGTCAGCTAAAACTTATACGTTTGATGTAACGCGACAGGTTCAAAAAATAATCGATAACGCAAAAATGGGCAAGGATGTGAACCTTGGTTTCACACTTAATGCACAAGTGCCTGTTCTAAACGATAACAGAGAACATCAAAATGCATTGAAAGGATCTGATAATATTGTATTCAAAGTTTACTACACAGATATAAGCAAATAAGCATGTGCGGAATTGTCGGATATACCGGAAAAAAAGAAGCCTACCCGATTGTTATAAAAGGCCTTCACCGATTGGAATACAGGGGATATGATAGTGCAGGCGTTGCCTTAGAGCAGGACGGGATTACCCTTTATAAATGCCAGGGCAAAGTAGCTGATCTAGAAAAGTTTATTGATCAAAAAAGCACCAAAAGCACTTGTGGAATAGGCCATACGCGTTGGGCTACCCATGGGCCGCCAAACGATGAAAACGCCCACCCTCACCTCTCCATGTCTGGAGATTTGGTGCTCATTCACAATGGCATCATCGAAAACTACGACAGCATAAAAAAAGAATTGCAGAAAAGAGGCTACGTATTCAAATCAGACACCGACACTGAGGTTTTGGTTAACCTGATTGAAGAGATCAAAAAACAAGAAAAAATGTCGCTTGCCGAAGCGGTAAGGAAAGCACTGAACGAAGTGATCGGTGCTTATGCTATAGTGGTTATGGCTACAGACGAACCGGGCACCATGGTGGCAGCAAGAAAAAGCAGTCCTTTGGTCATCGGAATCGGTCCTGACAGTGATTTTTTTGTAGCGTCTGATGCAACCCCCATTGTTGAATACACCAAAAACGTTGTTTATCTTGAAGACGGTGAGATTGCTGAAATCATTCCGGGGAAAGACCTCAATTTATTCAACGTCAAAAACCAAAGCATTACCCCGTTCATTCAAGAACTGGAATTGCATCTGGAACAGCTTGAGAAAAGCGGTTACGATCACTTTATGCTCAAAGAAATATATGAGCAACCAAGAAGTGTAAAAGACAGTATGCGCGGTAGGCTGAGCATTAACCGGGGTATGGTTCATTTGGGAGGAATAGCTGATTATGAGCAAAAACTCATTCAGGCGCAACGAATCATCATTGTTGCCTGCGGAACCTCCTGGCATGCTGGATTAGTTGGCGAATACCTCATCGAAGATCTGGCCCGAATTCCAGTTGAAGTTGAATATGCTTCAGAATTCCGTTATCGGAATCCAATTATCACAGAAAATGATGTGGTGATTGCCATATCACAATCAGGTGAAACTGCTGACACGCTCGCTGCACTTGAATTAGCAAAATCAAAAGGAGCAACGATATTGGGTGTTTGTAATGTAGTTGGGTCTTCCATAGCACGCACAACGCATGGTGGTTCATACACCCATGCCGGTCCGGAGATCGGTGTTGCGAGCACCAAGGCGTTTACCTCACAGGTAACGGTATTAACCCTGATGGCGATGATGCTTGGAAACAAAAAAGGAACCATCGAGCGAAGCAGGTTTCATCGCTTACTGGTCGGATTAGACAGTATTCCGAAAAAAATTGAACGTGCGCTGAAAACAGACGCATTGGTAAAAGAAATTTCAGCCAAGTTTAAGGATGCCCGCAACTTCCTCTACCTCGGTCGCGGTTATTGCTTCCCTGTGGCGCTGGAGGGAGCATTGAAGCTGAAAGAGATTTCTTACATCCACGCAGAGGGTTATCCTGCTGCAGAAATGAAGCACGGCCCCATCGCATTGATCGATGAAGAGATGCCTGTGGTAGTAATCGCTACAAAAGGCCCTTCTTATGAAAAGGTTGTCAGTAATATTCAGGAGGTAAAAGCCCGCAAAGGCGTGATCATCGCCATTGTTTCAGAAGGTGATACGCAAGTGAAGGAAATGGCAGACTATACCATTGAAATTCCTGAGACGGAAGAGTTGTTTTCTCCATTGGTTGCGTCTATTCCGCTCCAGTTGCTCAGCTACCACATAGCCGTGATGCGCGGCTGCAATGTTGACCAGCCAAGGAATTTGGCAAAAAGTGTTACCGTAGAGTAATTGTTATTAAAACAAGACCGCATAAAAAAGGCTCCAAATTGGAGCCTTTTTGATTTCAAGAAGTTAGTTTGAGTTACTTATAAGCAGCAAAACGCTTGCTTACTTCGTCCCAATTCACCACATTCCAAAAAGCTGAAATGTAATCAGGACGTCTGTTTTGATAATTCAAATAATAGGCGTGCTCCCATACATCAAGACCCAAAATGGGTGTTCCTCCACATGCCACATCGGGCATTAGAGGGTTATCTTGATTAGGCGTTGAGCAAACTTCAACTTTTCCTCCTGAGTGCACACATAGCCATGCCCAACCAGAACCGAATTGCGTAGCCGCTGCATTTGAAAAAGCCTCTTTAAATTTTTCAAAAGATCCATAAGCCTTATCGATGGCGTCTGCAAGGTTATCGCTAGGCATTCCTCCACCATTTGGAGACATCACTTTCCAAAACAAGCTGTGGTTATAAAACCCGCCACCGTTATTTCTTACCGCGCCATTGCTCATGTCGAGGTTTTTAAGAATATCATCGATGGGTTTACCTTCAAGCGGAGTGCCTTCGATAGCCGCGTTTAATTTACTGGTATAACCCGCGTGATGTTTGCCATGATGAATCTCCATGGTTTTAGCGTCAATATGTGGTTCTAATGCATCGTGTGCATAGTCGAGTGGTGGTAATTCAAAAGCCATATCTTAATTAATTTAAGTGGTTAAACGTAAAACTGCAACAGAATAGGCAGTGAAATTGTTTCCAATATCTCTGATTTGTATTCCATTACTTTCGCTCAAATATTTTAATTCTTATCGACTTAAACATCATACTCAAATGAAAAAACTGTTACTTATCGTTATAATCCTTGCTGCATGG
>JBBDRU010000283.1:0-3174 GCA_040905305.1 Salibacteraceae bacterium
GTTATGATGTATTGGAAATGAATACGCCACTAACCGCGCATTTGGTGCAGCATTTTGAGATGAAAATGGAGAAGGTGCAGTTCAAACGTGTGGATGCTGATGCACTTGAGAAACTGGTTCCGAAAGACGATACTGCAGAGAGCAACCTCACCGAGGATCAGAAAAACGCGCTTACACCCATTATTCAAAATGTAGTGGAGAAAGAGAAATTCAGTGTTCAGTTTGAAAGCCTGGATGAAAATGATCCGCCCATGATGATTACGCAAAGCGAATTTATGCGCAGAATGAAAGAGCAAGCCGAAATAGGAGGTGGGGGCATGATGGGAATGGGCAACATGCCAGAATCATACAATTTAGTTGTTAATAGTAACCACGGCCTGATTTCAAAAATTTTAATGGAAAGTGATGCCGGCAAAAAAGAGGCGATGGCTAAGCAAGCCGCAGATTTAGCTTTACTGTCCAAGGGCTTGTTAAAAGGTGAGAAACTTACCCAGTTTATTGAACGAAGCGTGGGTTTGATCGACTAAACAAGCTCACAAATTATTTAAATTATAAAGCCCTACGGTCAAATGCAGCCGCAGGGCTTTTTCTATTGATTACCACCATACTACAAATATTCTTTGTGCGAATCCGTCATGGTTTTTAACCCATATCATGGGTGAAATGCTCTGCTTGAGAAATTGCTTCACTGCTGGAGCTATGGATTCAATGGTTTGCCAATCATCGCAGTTTTGTGGGTGAATCAGCCACTCGAGCTTGTTGGGAATGTAGGCCAAGTCTTGTGTTTGAATCCATGGTTCAAATTCAGACGAGTACATCCAATGGCCTGCAAAGCAATCTTTGTTTATCTCGGTTTCGGGCCAATTTTGAAAATGCAATGGAACGAAAGCAAACCCTTTAAAACTAATTTTTTGCTCGAACTGTGATGCATCCATTCCTTGTTTTTCAAACCAGGCAACCGTTTTGGAATGGTATAATAACGGTAGCTGATGTTGGAGCAGATGATGGTGTTTTTCGTAGAGTCTGTCTTTCTTATTAGGCCCCGTCCACGCTCTCAAACCGTTTTCATTGGTGGAATCGTACAGATAGAATTTACACGCCAGTTCAATATGATAGATTTGCTTTGATTCGATGTGTTCAACAATGAAGTCCATTTCTCCAATCGTTCGTTGGTTTGAGATGATTTGCAAGTTCGTAAAGTGAAGTTTCCAATCAGGATGCCACTTTAAGTAATGCTCAAATAGCCACTCTGCATACCGCCCCAAATGTTGATGATGCTTATGGTTCGGTTGTTTTGAAAGGGCAATAGACGACTTTTCATCCCACGAAGTTTCAAAAGCTTGATGAGTTCCCTGTTTGTCAAAAACATCAGAAGCTTTGATTAAACCTTCAAATGCCCTCGTATCTAAATTTTTTATCACTTGATAATCGATGGTGACGTTTTGGTTATAAGTTAGTTTTAAAACTTTTGTGTTTGCCTTATTGTTCCAGTCAAAAGCCGATATATTCCAACCATGTGAAGCAGCATAAACCCCATTTAGATTCTCTCCTTCAGCTATAAATGGTATGCTGTCAGGTTTAATCGACTCAACAGTTACTTTAAAAAAGTATAGTGCAAATCGCCATAAGCATATTCTTCTTCCGCAGAACGCTCATTCCAAAATACTGCTTTCATTTTTTCAATTTTTGCTTTGGTACAACTGCCATTGTAATTCTGCTCACACAGATCAATTGACCTGATTCATCGTGAATTTCAATTCCCCAAACCTGGCTTGATCTGCCGATGTGAAAAGGCTTGGCCGTTCCAATTACTCGGCCTTTAGTTGCCGGCTTGATGTGGTTGGCATTTATTTCCATTCCAACGCAATAATATCTGTCAGCATCAACCGTAAGATGCGCAGCTACACTACCTAAGCTTTCAGCTAGCGTGACAGATGCGCCTCCGTGTAAAATACCATAAGGTTGAACAGTGCGATGGTCAACAGGCATGCTTCCCTTCAAATAATCAACGCCAATTTCTGTAATGCGGATGTCTAGTGTTTCCAGCATGGTATCTGTTCTCATCTTGTCCGCTTGTTCCTCAGTTGCTTTTTTAAACCAAATAGACATTCATTAATGTATTTGTTGATCGTAAAAATAAGCTTTGAAGCCGAAGTAGGAGGCCTTTCTTTTGCCGAACCAATAGCAATAAAATAGTCTTTGGTTTTAATTCCTCCTTCAGCAAAAGTTGCAACTTCTAAAAGAGGACGGTGCAATAACTTTGCACCAACTTCTCTGATGATCGTTTTTCCAAACATAAAAATCAATTTAGGCCTATTCATCACCGGCAAACGGAGCGATGGATTTCATAACATCGAAAGTGTTTTCTATCCCGTTCAATGGTATGAAAGTCTTGAGCTGCTTGATGCGGCAGAAGACAATCGCATCAGGGTACATGTAAGAAGCGAAGCAACTGTGAATAAGCTGCGTTTTAGAACGTATGGAAACGAAATTCCGGGCGTAGCCAAGGAGAACCTCTGCGTAAAAGTTTATGAATTACTGGAGCAATGGTATAATCTGCCCCCCACTGATATACACCTGCTCAAAACATTACCGATTGGTGCCGGATTAGGTTCGGGAAGCGCAGATGCGGCATTTACACTAAAGGCGTTTCAATCGTTTTTTGACTTAAATATTTCAGATCAAGAGGCGATGGAGTTGCTTGGAAAGGTTGGAAGCGATTGTCCTTTTTTCTGGAAAAACAAGCCGATGTTTGTTTTTGGTAGAGGAGAGAAGATGCACCCGATTGACTTAGATCTCAGTAATTATTATGTGCTTTTGATTAACCCAAACCTTCACGTTTCTACGCGGGATGTATATGCCGGAATAACCCCAAATCAGCCTTTGATCGACCTTCATTTGCTGCCGGATATCGATGTTGAAAATTGGGCTGATGTTGTGGTTAACGACTTTGAATCAAGTGTGTTTAAGCAATACCCTAAACTGAAAAAAATAAAGCTTGATCTTTATAAAACTGGTGCGCTTTATGCCTCGATGACGGGTAGTGGGTCAACCCTTTTTGGAATTTATAAGCACGAACCCGAATTGCTTCCCAAATGGTCTGATCACAGAACCTGGAGGGGAAAACTTACTGTTTGATAAAAATATAGGATCCGTTTTCAGAACCCCATACCT
>JBBDRU010000284.1:0-3171 GCA_040905305.1 Salibacteraceae bacterium
CTGGGTTCGAGCCCCAGCGGGATCACAAACAGCCTTTATACGCTACGTATAGGGGCTTTTTTATTTTAGGGTACGAATTAGGGTACGATTTTTTTGATTTGAAGGTTCCTATTTGACTATAATTAATTTAGCAGGCAGCAATGGGGCTTGATGGAATCGTGGTCTTTTATTTTGATGATTTCCCTTGGTTCAGAAATTTGATTTTGTTATTGTTGGATAACCATATTATTTTTATGAAATAGTTACCCTTTATCCCCCGCATGATTGTATATAATCAACAAACTCGTACCTTCCCGATCGAATGGAAGACAAAAAGGTTTCCTGTTTACAGAATTCTTGACAGCGAGGAGTGGATGGAAAATTTCTTTTCAACTGGCGAACTCCAACTTAGCAGTTTTAGTAAATTTAAAGGCTACAAGGATGAAATGCAGGGAGACTCTGACGAGGGGGATTATGGTGTTTGGTTCGACGATGATAAGAATAATTCACATTACCTGAAATACGAAGCCGGATTAAATGCTTTCATCTTATCAACCACACAAACACTTAGCGACCAAGTAATAAATGACTTTAAAGGTAAATGCGCTATTAAAATTAACCATCCAACTTATTTTGCGCTTGAGATTGCCAAAAAACTTCCGTTTGTTTCTTCCGGGCTAGAGGGTTTATGTGATTATGTTGATAGTAGAATGCAATTTTTAGAGAGGCAGGATTATACAGACCATCTTTTGCTTGCAATTAAAGATAAGAACAATCCAATAGCCAAAGAATTTCTGAATCATCTAACAGATGGTATAGAGATATTTGCGAAACACAATCGATACAAACATCAGCAGGAATATCGGTTTGTGTGGTTCTCTGACAATCAAGTATCTTCAACGATAATGGTAAACTGTCCTGAGGCTGTTAGATATTGTGAAAGAGTGATACTGTCCTGAAAGTTAAAGAAACATATCGCAGAAGCATCGTTGATTCCTTAAAGCAGCGGTGAATAGCCTGCTTAACGAACATTATACAAACAGCGATTAATGAGCTTTCAAAAAGTACTAGACAAATACAGAAAAATATCTTTTTCAGAACATGACAAAGGAACCCGGTTCGAGCGGTTGATGCAAGCGTATCTGCGTACCGATCCCCAATATGCTTTTAAATTCAAGAACGTATGGTTGTGGAATGAATTTCCAGGAAAGCTTGATTTAGGTGGAGGGGATACCGGCATTGATTTAGTAGCATTGACCCATGAAGGAGATTATTGGGCCATACAATGCAAATGTTTTCAGGAAAGCTCCATCATAGATAAACCTGCAGTAGATAGCTTTCTTTCTACTTCTGGCCGGGAATTCAAAAATGAGCAAATGCAAACGACACGGTTTGCACATCGCCTTTGGATTTCCACTACCAACAAATGGGGAGGCAACGCAGAGCAGGCCATCCGGAACCAAAATCCAGCAGTGACCAGGATCAACTTATTTAATTTGTTGGAATCTCCTGTTGATTGGGACATGCTTGAAAATGGGGTGCATGGAGAAGCAGCCAGAACACCAAAAAAGACACTCAGGCCCCACCAAACGGAAGCCCTTGAAAAAACCCACGAGCATTTCAAAACACATGACCGTGGCAAACTCATAATGGCCTGTGGGACGGGAAAAACTTTCAATGCCCTCCGGATTGCAGAACATGAAACCGAAGGGAAAGGATTGATTCTTTTCCTTGTTCCTTCCATTGCGCTACTGGGCCAAACTTTGCGGGAATGGAGTGCGGATGCAAATGAACCCATCAATGCTATTGCAATATGCTCTGATCCTGATATCACCAAGCAGAAAAAGAAAAATGACGATTCGGATTCGTTCAGCGTAGTGGATTTGGCTTTTCCCGCCTCAACGGATTCAGACTATATTCTCAACCAATTCGAGCAAATCAAAAAAGTAGGAAAACCAGGAATGACTGTGGTTTTTTCCACCTATCAATCCATTGAAGTGATTGCCCGGGCCCAGAAAGTATTGCTCAAAAACGGCTTCCCTGAATTTGATTTAATTATCTGTGATGAAGCCCACCGAACCACAGGCGTTTCCTTGGCTGGTGAAGATGAATCGACCTTTACCAAGGTACATGATGCCGATTTTATAAAAGCTAAAAAGCGGCTCTACATGACCGCTACTCCTCGACTGTATGACGACAACACCAAAAGCAAAGCCGCCCAAGCAGAGGCGATTCTTTGCTCCATGGACGACCCTGCTTTGTATGGGGAAGAAATGTACCGCATCGGTTTTGGCGAAGCGGTAGAACGGGATTTGCTTACAGATTACAAGGTGCTGATTTTAACCTTGAACGATAAAGACGTTCCACCTGCTGTACAGAGGATGATTGCAGATAAGGAAACGGAAATCACCACAGATGATGCTTCCAAACTCATTGGTTGTATCAATGCCCTGAGCAAACAGTTTTTGGGAGATGACGGCAGCACCAAAGAAGCCGACCCGGAACCTATGAAACGGGCAGTGGCCTTTTGTGCCAACATTGCAACTTCCAAGAAAATTACTGCCACTTACAATACCGCCACGGACTCCTATTTAAGCTCATTACCAGCCGAGAAGAAGGAACAAATGGTGAGCGTGGCTTCCAAACACATGGATGGCACCATGGCTGCTCCTGAACGTGACCAAATGCTCTCTTGGCTCAAAGAAGAAACAGAAGACAATGAATGCCGCATCATTTCCAATGTACGGGTGCTTAGCGAAGGTGTGGACGTACCTTCTTTGGATTCCGTGCTCTTCCTTTCAGCTCGAAATTCCCAGGTAGATGTGGTTCAATCTGTTGGACGGGTAATGCGAAGGTCTCCGGGCAAAAAATACGGTTACATTGTCATTCCAGTAGTGGTTCCGGCTGATGTAGAAGCTGACAAAGCCCTAGATGATAACGAACGCTACAAAGTAGTGTGGACGGTACTTAATGCCCTTCGTGCGCATGACGACCGTTTTAATGCCACGGTAAATAAATTGGAATTAAACAGGAAGAAACCCACAAACATATTGGTGGGACGACCTGAATATTCTTTTGATAGAGATGGCAATCCGTTTGAAGTAAAGGAAGACGGTGCAGCCTACGAAACCACCAAAGACATTAACCGACAAATGGCTTTGCAATTTGAACAACTGCAATCTGTTGTATTTG
>JBBDRU010000285.1:0-3160 GCA_040905305.1 Salibacteraceae bacterium
ATCATCAAGTGAATCATAGTCAGGGAATCGCTCCTTATTTTAGGGAAATCCTCAGGGGAGATGTTAAAGAACTGCTGAGGACTAAGGATGAAAATGGAAACTATTTGTATGTGAAGGCGAATGGAGGTAGTTACAATCTATATAGCGATGGATTGCGAATTTTTACCACGATCAACAGTAAAATGCAGCATTATGCCGAATGGGCAGTGGCGCAATACCTCAAGGAGTATTTGCAGCCTATATTTTCAAAAGAGCTAATGAAAAGGAGTAACTTTCCTTTTGCCCGACTGTCTGATGAGGAGGCGAACCTAGTTATGGAAACGGCAAGAAGAAGGACCTCGCGCTATAGAATTCTTACCGGGCAGGAGTGTTTTAATTGCCACCGCAGAGGAGACTTTGTTCAGCGAGAAACCGTTGAAGGTCGGGATTTTTGGGTGTGCATGGCAGATGATTGTGGTGAATCGAAACGCATTATTTCAAAAGACTCCATTGTAGAGGCTTTTGATAAGCCTACCCGCATGCAGGTTTTTTCCTGGCAGGGAGAAATCGATACGGTTATGTCTCCAAACGATTCTATTCGCTATTACAAAAGCTTTTTGCAAGCCGGCTTGATGAGCCTTGATCCGCATACAGGATATGTAAGAGCTTGGGTTGGTGGAATTGATCATGATCATTTTGAGTACGATCATGTGAAGCTGGCAAAGCGTCAGGTGGGATCAACCTTTAAACCGTTTGTATATGCCTTGGCGCTGGAAGCTGGTCTTTCCGCATGTCATAAAGTTCCAAACATTCCGTACACATTCAAAAAAGGGGAGTTTGGATTGCTTAGGGATTGGACACCAAAAAACGAAGGAGATGACTACGGATATGAGGTTACCCTGAAATATGGACTCGCCAATTCCATGAATACCATTACAGCTTGGGTAATGAAGCGCTTTACCCCTCAAGCGGCTGTGGGCTATGCACGAAAATGTGGTATTGAGTCGCATATTGAGCCTGTTCCTTCTTTGGCGCTTGGTGTGGCAGACCTAAGCCTGTATGAAATGGTTTCTGCATATAGCACGTTTGCAAACGCAGGAATGCGCATGGATCCGGTATATTTGCTACGTATTGAAGACAATAGTGGTACCGTAATATATGAGAACGATCAAGACATAAAGGAGGTGATGAGTCAGGAGCAAGCGTACAAAATGCTGGATCTAATGATGGGCGTAACCGAAGGGGAGCGCGGAGGAAAAGAAAACAAAAAGACAGGTACAGCAATACGAATGCATTATGACAGTCCGGATCGGGGCTATGACGGCATTCCGTGGGATTATGAAATTGCAGGCAAAACCGGAACTACCCAAGGAAATTCAGACGGCTGGTTCATGGGTGTGGTGCCTGATTTGGTGACCGGTGTGTGGGTGGGCGCTGATGATCGCAGTGTGCGCTTTACCAGAACATCTTTAGGACAGGGAGCAAACACAGCCCTCCCCATTTGGTGCTATTACATGAAAAAGGTTTGGAAAGACTCTGCCTTAAACGTCAAAGTACGTCCGTTCGATATTCCCGAAAGCCTTAAAAATTATAATTTCGACTGTGATGATAATGCATCTACCAATTCTTTTGATGATGCAGATATCGATGTCAATGATGTATTTGGATATTAACAGAAAAAAGAACCATGGCCATTAACAAAGTAGTAGAAAACGCAACAGAAGCCATCAAAGGCATAGAAAACAATATGACACTGATGTTTGGTGGGTTTGGGCTTTGTGGAATTCCTGAAAACGCCATTGCCGCTGTTCAAAAGAACGGAGTAAAAGGCTTGACATGTATATCAAATAATGCAGGAGTTGACGGTTTTGGACTGGGTTTGCTTTTAAAAACGCGTCAGGTGAAAAAAATGATTTCTTCCTATGTAGGAGAAAACGATGAGTTTGAACGCCAGATGCTCAGTGGTGAATTAGATGTGGAGTTAATTCCTCAAGGCACACTTGCCGAACGATGCCGTGCTGCAGGCGCTGGAATACCCGCGTTTTTTACACCTGCTGGGTATGGAACAGAGGTGGCCATCGGCAAAGAAGTTCGCTGGTTTGAAGGTAAACCACATATTTTAGAACATGCATTCAAGGCTTCATTTGCATTTGTAAAAGCTCAGAAAGGCGATACTGCAGGTAACCTTATTTTCAATTCAACAGCAAGAAACTTTAACCACGCAATGGCGATGGCGGGAAAGATCACTGTGGCTGAAGTCGAAGAATTAGTTCCAGTTGGTGAGCTTGATCCAAATGAAATTCATACTCCGGGGATTTTCGTTCAGCGAATTTTTAAAGGTGAAAATTTTGAAAAACGCATCGAACAACTCACCGTTCGCAAGCGTCAATAATCGCTGGCTTTGAGAAAAACTCCCGGGTGGTGGTTCCTTATCTCTCTGCTTGCATTTGTGTGGGTAGTGATTCGCTCCTTATCGATTCCTATAACTCCTGATGAAGCGTTTGGATTTTTCAATTATATTCAAAAAGGACAATTATTTCCACCCGAAGCAAAGTGGGATGCAAACAACCACCTGCTGAATACGATACTTTCTTTCGGAGCTGTAAAAGTTTTTGGGAATGGACTTTTCGTCCTTCGATTGGCCAATGTTTTGGCCTATGGATTATTTCTTTTAGTGATCGTGCGTTTAGCGCAAGAGCTGCGATCACTTCAACTAAAAATCAGCCTTTTTGTACTGTTGGCTTTTTCTCCTCTACTCGTTGAGTTTTTCGCACTATCAAGAGGGTATGGTTTATCGATGGCGTTTTTGCTCTGGGGCGTTTTTAGCTTGAAAGGCGTTATCAAAAAACTAGACGCAACCTCTTCCTTTCACTTGTTGCTGGCTGGTCTTTTAATGAGCCTGGCCAATCTTAATCTTTTACCTCTTTTCTTGCTTTTTATAATGATTGGGTTAGCTCATATTCCGAATAGACAAAAAAGCCTACTCCGATTGGCCTATGCCGTTGGGGCTGTAGTGTTGATAGCACTAATCGGATATGCATTTGCTCTCAAACAAAAAGACTTGCTTTATTACGGAACCACTGATTTTCTAAACATGAGCTTGGGATATTCATTGAGTTTATTCACCGGACTGGGAAGGTTTTGGTGGTTCACGTTTTTAATGATCTTACCATTGGTGGTT
>JBBDRU010000286.1:0-3150 GCA_040905305.1 Salibacteraceae bacterium
TTTAGCTCCAAACTCATCCAGATAAGGAATTTCAATAAGGCTTTTTACACCTGACATTCCCTGAACAAACAGATAATCATGGTTTTGAGGTGAATCCAGCGCGCTTTGAACCATGCTGCCCACCACATCATGGCTAAACTGTGCGATGCGTGAAGTTGTGCTGCCCATTTCAAGCTTAAATTCCAATTGTTCTTCAGGGGTTTCTTTATGATGGTAATAGACAAATAACCCAGTGTTGAGGCCTTCGATGGCAAAGTCATAAATCACGCCCTTGTCAAAGGTTACACCGGTTTTGGTTTGAAGCTTGATGCCCTTAAAATAAGATTGCAATTGCTGAGTGTTATAGAATTCTGTGCCCATGCCGTTGAGGATAAACGAACCCAAATCGTTATCCAGCTTGAAATGCAGGCCATTATAATTCTGGGCTGAATCGGTAAGTGCTTGCTGAATAGCTTCGTTCGAATTGAATTGAATTTGGGCTTCGCCAAGCGGAATTTCATCGACCCTAAAATCACGGTTTGATTGATAAATAGAATCGATGTAAATCTGCTCTTCCAGCAAAAATGCTTCAATGGGAAGCGCATCCGCACCGTTTCCATAAAGTTCGCGGGGAATGATGGTCAAGACTACTGAATCGATGGTGTATTCACTTGCGGGATGCTCCAGTGAAAAATTTTCACTTTCCAATCTGAAGTTTAAAAACATCGCAGATTCTGATCGGCCAAAAACATCGTTGTTCAACACACCAACCAGCGTTCGAAATTGAGATGAGCGTTGTGCTTCGCCTTTAATGGTACGCGCCTCTATCGTGAATGTGTCTAAAAATTGAAGGCGATCCAGCGAGCCTTCCGGCTGCACTTCAAGGCCGAGTACATTGTCGTCTTTGCACCCGGTAAAAACCGAACTGACAAGCACTAAAAAAACAACGGCCTGCCTAAAGACAAACCGTTGAGGGAATAATGTTGGTGGAAATATATTCACTGCTATTCTGCAATAACTGAACTTTCTTCGACCACTTTCGTGTAAAAATCATCGAAGGTGTCCATCAATTTTTCTTCCGGTTGAGCATCCAACACGGGCTTGCCCAACGAAAGGATGTGTGTTTTTATTTCATCGCTCACATATTCGGATCCGAAAACGATGCCGTCTGAATATTTTGCCGCTAGTTTTATCCAGTTTTCATAGGTTGGATCTTTCATGATGGCAACATCCTCAGGGTTCATGCCATCATATTCCAACTTTTCAATAAAGCGCGGATCCAAGGTTTCTTCAAAGTCTTCATCATAAATCGAAAAAACCACTTTAGCGTCTCCAAACAATGGGTCATCGGCATAAAAGGTCTTCTGATAAACGGCCATCAATGCGCTAAACCAGCCGTGGCAATGAATAATTTCAGGCATCCAACCGAGTTTTTTCACGGTTTCGAAAACACCTCTACAGAAGAAAATGGATCGTTCGTCATTATCAACATGAAAATTATCATCCTCATCAAAAAAGGTTGATTTGCGCTTAAAATATTCTTCGTTGTCAATAAAGTAAACCTGCATGCGTGTGGGCTGAATGGAGGCCACTTTTATGATCAACGGGTGATCGGTATCATCCACGATTAAATTCATTCCCGAAAGACGAATCACTTCGTGGAGCTGGTGCCTGCGCTCGTTTACACAACCAAAGCGGGGCATGAACAGCCTTATCTCTTTGCCAAAATCCTGCGCCTCTTGAGGAAGCTGTCGACCCAGGTATGACATGTAATTTTCTGGTAAGTAGGGGTTGATTTCGTGGGAAACGTATAGAACGCGTTCGTAATTACTCATATATTCATCGTTGGTTTAATGAAAAGAACTCTTTTTTTGCCAAAAAAAGTCATGCAAATTTACGCATTATGCCGATTATCGTCAATATGAACCTTTCTTTCTGCAAATGAAAAGAGTTGAAACGCTTACTGACCTTGAATTGGCACTTCCAATCGATGGTCAAATCGGCTTCATTCCCACCATGGGAGCGCTGCATGATGGTCATCTTTCGCTAGTGGCGAAAGCGAAAAAGGAAAAAATGTTTGCAGTGGCGAGCATTTTTGTGAATCCTACACAGTTTAACGACCCAAAAGATTTTCAAAAATATCCACGTGATACAGAAGCTGATATTGCGAAGTTGAATTCGGCTGGTTGCGACCTGGTTTTTCTTCCTCATGAGGACGAAATTTATAATGAGGGTTTAACCGCTGATAAATACCTGCACGATTTCGGTTTTTTGGAATCGCGCCTTGAAGGTGCTTTTCGCCCCGATCATTTTAAAGGCGTGGCGCAGATTGTTCATATTCTGTTGGAGGCTGTAGCACCGGATTATGCATTTTTTGGTGAAAAAGACTTTCAGCAACTTCAAGTTATCCGTGCGTTGGTCAAAAAAGCCTCATTGAACGTTGAGGTTATTGGTATGCCAACGATCAGAGAACCTGATGGATTGGCGATGAGTTCCCGGAACCGGAGGCTCAGTGATGATGCTAGGGCAGAATCACCTGCTTTGTATCAATGCTTGAGTCATGCTAAAACCCATTTGAGCAACAAAGGCATCGAAGCGATTAAGACGGAAGTGAAAAATATGATTGAAGCGACCGATACCCTCAGGTTGGAATACTTTGATATGGTTGACCCTGACACGTTTGAGTCGGTAACTGATTCCCATCCAAAACATAATGTGCGGGCACTGATCGCGGCATATGCTGGCGATGTAAGACTCATTGATAATTTGAAGCTTGCGTAGTTCGCATTTGCCCATTAACCTTTGCATCCAAAATTAGTGGATCAATGCCGTTAAGCAAAGCCATCGAAGAAAAGATAAGTGTGATCAATGAGCACCTTCAGGAGTTTAGAAATGAAGGGCGTACTTTTTTTGCCTCTTCTTCTTTTCAAACGCACAGCCTGCCCATGCTTCATGTTTTGGCTGAATTCGCTCCGGAAATGCCGGTTTACTTTATTCAAACAGGCTTTCATTTTCCGGAAACGCTGCGTTTTCGCGATGAGATTGCTGATGTTTTTGGAATTAACGTATTAAATGTGGAGTCTCGAGTACCTAAAATTCAGCAACGCAATCAAGCCGGAAATTTTTATTTCACTTCTGACCCGGATTACTGTTGTTTTCTCAATAAAACCC
>JBBDRU010000287.1:0-19116 GCA_040905305.1 Salibacteraceae bacterium
CTATTAAACTTTCAATCATGACCGGAGTCTCTTTGAGCTGAAAGTTCACACCACTTGCAATATCCGATAGATATGAGGTGATACGTGCTTTCATCTCTGCCGCTGCTTTCACCGTGAATGTTAGCGCAAGAATGTTTTTGAAATAGCGAGAGTCATCATTTTCTAGAACAATCGAAAGAAAGACTTTGGCAAGGCTGAAGGTTTTGCCTGATCCAGCAGAACTTTTATAAACGATGAAAGGTTTTTTTGCCATAAGTCCAAAATTCAACTTTATTCTACGATTTTCGTCTATAAATTGATGAATATCGTGAAACGTAGATTTTTCTTCTTTCTAAGCTTTTTAATCTTTACCTGTGCAATAAATGCACAGGAAAGTGGTAACTCCTTCATTCATGGTGAAGTGATGATTCTTTTGAATAATGGAATTGACATTGAAGAGTTTTGCGCGAGCTTGAACGAGGAATTTGATGCAAACTTTCACAACAAGCGTCAATTGGCGTATTCGATTCCTGTTTTTCTAATTGCATTCGATGATGAAACCATTGCTACTGAACAAGCCTTGAAGACGATGGAGAACTCTAAGGCAGTGAAAATCGCTCAACTAAATCACAACAATTTATCTGTTAGAAACACGCCTAATGACCCAGATTTTGATGAGCAATGGGCGTTTGAAAATAATGGTATAAATGGAGGTTCTGGCACTGTGGATATTGAGGCCACCGATGCCTGGGATATTACAACCGGAGGGTTAACGGCTGATGGAGATTCAATTGTTGTGGCGGTAATCGATGGAGGCTTTAACGTCACTCACCCAGATTTAGCCGCTAATATTTATACCAATCATTCGGAAATACCCTCAAATGGTATTGACGATGACGGGAACGGATATATTGATGACATTAATGGATGGAATCAGTTTAACAATAGTGGCCAACATTTTAATGATAATCACGGAACACATGTAGCCGGAACGGTCGGAGCTGTTGGGGATAATGGAATAGGTGTAACTGGAGTAAATTGGGATGTTAAAATCTTGCCCATTACAGGTTCTTCTTCTAATGAGTCAACGGTGGTTGCCGCCTATGGTTATGTATTGGACTTAAGAAAGCGTTACAATGAAACCAACGGAAACGAAGGAGCATATGTGGTATCTACCAATTCATCGTTTGGCATTGACTATGGAGATCCTGCTTCATATCCACTTTGGTGCGCGATGTATGATTCATTGGGTTATGCAGGCGTGTTATCAGCTGGAGCTACGGCAAATTTGAATATAAACATTGATCAGACAGGAGATGTTCCTACTGCTTGCGGAAGTAACTTTTTATTAAGTGTGACCAACACGACCAGTGCGGATTTGAAAAACAATGGTGCTGCTTATGGCTTGACAACCATTGATTTAGGAGCGCCAGGGACAAATATATATTCTACCATGGTAAACGGTTATAACAGCCTTACCGGCACCTCCATGGCAACCCCACATGTTGCGGGAGCCGTTGCACTAATGTATAGCGCTTTATGTCAGGAAGTATTGGAAGGCTATGGTGGAAACACAGCTGGTTTAGCACTTTTCATTAAAAACAAAATCTTAAGCGAAGGTGTAGATCAGATATCAGCCTTAAACGGGATCACTGTTTCAGGAGGACGACTGAATTTAAGAAAGGCCGTTGAAAGTGTATATGACTCATGCTTTACTGTTTTATTTGATGTTACTAATGCGTCTTGTGGAAATTGTAATGGCAGTTTAGTTGCCAATGTTGTGGGTGGTGAGGCTCCTTTCAGCTATAGTTGGTCAAATGGCGCGGTAGGGATTAGTGAGATTGACAGCCTTTGCTCTGGCACCTATACTGTAACTGTGGAAGATGTAAATGGAGATCAACATATTGGCATGGCATCAATATCGGACTCGACTGGGCCTGTTGTAGATGTTGATAAGCAGGATGTCTCTTGTTTTGGGGGAAGCGATGGTCAGGTATTTTTAACAGGAGCGGATAACTACCTTTGGTCTGATGGAAGTTCGGCTTCAACCCGATTTGATCTGGAAACGGGAGTGTATAGTATTTCAGCTTCTTCTATGTCGTCTCCCTGTACGACTGTGATCCAAGTTATGATTAATGAACCTGAAGATTTTAATGTAGAGGTCACAACCAATTTACCTTCACCTATATCATCGTCAAACGGGTCGATAGAATTGAACGTAACCGGTGCAACTCCGCCATATGCTTTCACATGGAGTAATGGAACAACAGGCTCCATCAATAGCATGCTAGATACAGCTGAGTATGCCGTTACCATTACAGATAGTGAGGGGTGTGAGCATAGCCAGGATTTCTTACTTGGGTATCCTGCGGGGCAACGTGAGGTTTATACAAATGGTGTAAAGGTTTTTCCAAATCCAACCAAAGGGGTGGTCAATATTAGAACTGAAGTTCCGGGATTTGAAGTTTATATCTATAATGTTTTAGGAAGACTGGTTCATGCCCAATCTGCTGATGATCGAAAATTATTGATTGAGTTAACCAGTTTTAGTTCAGGCTTATACTACCTGGAGGTAAAGCAAATGGGGCAGCGGGAATTGCGTAAAATTCATTTAGTTAGATGAAAAAGCTTTGGGTCATATCAACCAGTGTGATAGTGGTGATTGTCCTGATGAAATGCTCAGAGGATATGGCTGTGGATCCAGCATCATTTTCGGATGATTTTACCGGTCCTGAATTGTATCATTTAAAGGTACCTTCTACCTTTCCAGATTATTTTTTGGACAAGGAGAATCAGCTTACCAAGGAAGGTATAGCTTTAGGGAAGCGACTTTTTTTTGACCCTATTTTATCCCGAAATCAGAATGTGTCATGTGGTTCTTGTCATTTTCAGAAAAACTCCTTTTCTGATCCGAGAGCAAAGAGCATAGGTACTAACTCCACACCTACTTCGTTTCATTCCATGCCGATTTTTAATATTGCGTGGATGAATGAATTTTTTTGGGATGGAAGGGCTAAATCACGTGAAGCTCAAGCACTTCAACCAGTCACCAACCCAAATGAAATGGATTTGACATGGAAAGAGGCAGAAAAGCGTTTGAAAAACCACCCCGAGTATCCTGCCTTGTTTAAGGAAGCTTTTGGAGTAGAGGAGATTGACTCCAATTTAGTTTCAAGAGCACTAGTTCAATATGAAATGACTTTGGTTAGTGCAGACACTCGATTTGACAAATGGCTTAAAGGTGAAGTCGAGCTTACCGAAAAAGAAGCTTTAGGTCAGTCAATATTTAACAGCGAACGTGGAGACTGCTTTCACTGCCATGGAACTGTTTTGGCAACAGATAATTCATTTCACAATAATGGGCTTGATAATGATGAAAACCTATCACCAGGTTTGTATAAAACAACCGGCTTGCAAGAAGATTTTGGAAAATTTAAAACACCAACTTTAAGGAATTTGGTTTTTACAGCACCTTACATGCATGATGGTCGATTTGAAACATTGGATGATGTGATTAACTTTTATAGCGAGGGAGTCCAAAACAATAGAAACATTGACGTATTAATGGAGTTTGCATTCCAAGGAGGTGTTAGGCTATCAGATCCTGAAAAAGAAGCCCTTAAGGCTTTTGTTTTAATGATGACAGATAGTTCCTTTGTACAAAATCCTGAATTGGTTCCATTACAGTAATCAACTCTTGAAAATAGAAGATGCACTGGCTATAGTTCTTGCAAATCTTCTACCAGTTCTGCCTTGCGTCTGTAACATTGCATGGCATCTTTAAAGACTGCGGATTTAAATATTGATTTATTCAGCAACATTCTCACACATTCTTGAATGCCCTCAATAATGGAAGGATGAGGGTGAACCAAATCGGCAAGAACACCGATCGGTTGATTCATTTTTATGAGTAGGCCAATTGCCTGAATAGCACTTGATGCATGTTCACCAATAGCCCGCATTCCTAGAATGCGCATGTCTTTATCATCGGTTACGATAATTTTAAAGAAGCCTTGTGTTTTGCGCATCGCTATAGCTCGGGCAATGCAACTAAAGTCAAGCTTAACTACTTTAATGGCTAGCCCTTGCTCTATGCATTGCTGTTCGTTCAAGCCTACAGCAGCCACCTCAGGGTTTAAAAACATGATGGTGCAAATGTTATCGTATGATATTGTTTGATCAATATTCTCATAATCCACGATGTGTTCAACCGCGTGCCGACCTTCAATTTCGCCCATATTGACCAAGGCGATATGCCCTGACACATCACCCACAGCATAGATGTTTGGAATGTTTGTAACGGTATCTTTATCCGTTATGTAGTTTCGATTTGTAACTGTTACGCCTGCATTTTCAAGCCCTAGATTCTCAGTGTTTGGAATTCGTCCAACCGAAAGCAAAGCTTTTTCAACCCTGATTATTTCTTTTGATCCATCGGTGTTGCTGATTTCGTATTCAACTTCACCATCAACGACTTCCATGCGTTCAAGAGCAGCAGTGCTGTGAATAACAACCCCTTTTTCTCTGAGGTTCTCGCTCACCATTTTAGCAATGTCTTCATCTTCAAAAGGCAGAATTCGGTCTGCACGATCGATCAAGTAAACCTTTGTTTTACCGAAATTTGAGAAAATAGTAGCGTATTCACAACCGATTACGCCAGCACCTAAAATCACTAAACTTTTTGGATATTCTTTGATGTGGTGGATGCCATCAGAAGTCATGATGATCTTTTCATCCGATTTTATGTGTGGCAGTGTGCGAGGTCTGCTTCCTGTAGCAATCACGATGTGATCAGCAAAAATGATTTCTTCTCCTTTTTTACTTGATATCTGTACTTCATTTTTTGACATCAACTTTGCAGAGCCTCTGGCATATCTGAAACGAACAGAGGAGGTTTCTTCTTGTAAAAGTTTAATATGAGCAGAATACTGTTGTTTACGGTCAAAAACTGCCTCGCGAACAGTTTGCTGCACATCATCCCATTGGAGTTCGAATGTTTGGCGGTTTTGAGAATCCAGCATTTCATTAATTGTGGCTACTTTAGAAGAAAGTTCCCACATGGTTTTTGAGGTCAAAGCTCCATCGTAAATGGCTGCACCTCCTAATTTGCCACGTTCTATAAGTATTACTTTTTGACCAAAATCAACAGCTCTCATGGCTGCGGCATAGCCAGATGGGCCACCACCTATTACGCAAATATCAAAATGTTCCAATGTCAATGATTTTCACTAAAGTATATAAATTTTGAATGCTCCCCATTTTTTATTGAGGCAACCTGAATGTATTTAATGTAGTCTTATGACTGAACCCCTTTTTTCTCTCTTCATACTTTGTCCCATTAGCGCCTAAAAGATTACGAACTCAAATTAGGAAAGCTATGAAGGGATTTTTGTCGAGATGTAACGGTTCTCCTTTACTTTTGTGGTATAGGGTGCTAAGGATGATTATCAGATTGTCGATTTTATTGTTTGCTGTTCTCAGTTTTCAACTTGCTAGTGCACAATGCACGGTGTATGACGGACAAGGGAATGCTGTCAATGATCCAGTTTGGGTGAGTTGCTCAGGTGGGGCTTACACACTCTATGTGCAATCACCAAATAATCTAGGCTATCTCATCATCGATTGGGGTGACGGTTCACCCAATACTGTGGTGAACGGACTTGTGCCACCGGCATTTGTTTCACATACTTATGCAGCGGCTATAAGCAACTATAATTTAACAATAACGGATACAACTAACAATTGTGTAATCAATGGGTTGGTTGTTATGGAAGAACCTGTTAATGCTTCCATACAAATTCCCGTGGGTGGTGTTACCCAAACGTGCGCTCCTGATGATTTGATATTTACAAACACCAGCACGGATGTTTCAAACAATACAGAGTTTACATGGGACTTTGGCGATGGAAGCCCAATTTTGACCTTCGGTCCGGGAAATGCTGGGCAAACCATTACGCATACCTATGAGCAAGGCACTGTGAATTGCGTTACCCAGGTTACCCTTACAGCAGAAAACTACTGCAGCTTTGGAAATCCAACGGTGGCTACCTTTAATCCGATTCAGATCTATGATATTGACGATGCACAGATTACAGCTGATAATATGCTGCTTTGCTATCCTGATACTATTGTTCATTTTGATAATACTACTGCGAAAAACTGTGTTCCGCAGGGAAATACGGCTCAACGATACGAATACTGGAATTTTGGAAATTATTGGGGTACAGGTCAAGACTCCATTATTGATTGGTCTCCTTTTGATCCCCCAGCAAAACCAGGCTATGATATAGCTTTTCCTGGATTAGGCACCTACACTATTATGATGGCAGACAGCAATATGTGTGGTGCAGATACCGCGTTTATAACCGTACAGATTGTTCCCCAACCAACAGCTGGTTTAGTCATGAGTGTCGATAGTGTCTGCACTGGAGATGAAGTAGTCTTTACAAATACAAGTGCTGGTGGTAACCAAACCCTTATCGATTTTGGAGCTGGTAATGGTTTTGAGCCTATTGGTGCAGCAGCTACAAGAACTTATGGTGCATCTGGTAATTATACGATTCGATTAGTTCAGAATATTGTAGGTGGGACCGACAATTGCACGGACACCGTTGAGTTAGATTTAACTGTTTTGGTTAGCCCTATTTCAAATGTGAACCTCGCGCCTGCTGGGGGATGTGATTCAATCACCGTTTCGTTTGTTAATTCTAGCTCGGGCGCGGTAAGCTATTTTTGGAATTTTGGAAATGGAGACACAAGCACTCTTCAAAACCCGCCACCGGTTTCTTATAATAATCCTGGAGAAACACCTGTTTGGTTGGAAGTTACAAGCAATAATGGCTGCTTAGCCAGAGATACTGCCATAGTAAGTGTTTATGATGTGCCTACTGTGAATTTTGGTTTTCAAAACATTTGTGAGGATGCCATAGCAAGTTTCTTTGATAGCTCATCCGTTGGGTTTGGTGGGGTAGTTAACAATTGGAGCTGGTCTTTTGGGGATTCTCTGAACTCCACTTCAACGTTACAAAACCCAACTTTTATTTACCAAGATTCTGGAACTTATACTGTGCAACTGGTAGCGTCAAATGATTATTGCTCAGATTCTTTATTTCAAATCATTACCGTAGAAGCCAAGCCAAGCTTGACTTTTACAATGTCAGATTCCATTGACTGTTCCCCTCTTACCGTAAACTTTGCCAATTCCACTACAGGTGCTTCTAATTATCTATGGAGTTTTGGTGATGGCAACAATAGCACTAATGCCTCGCCCACACATACCTTTATTCATAATGCTTTAAGTGACACCACATATTATCTAACACTTGTCGCTTCTTCTGCATTTGGTTGCAGTGACACATTGCATGATTCAGTGGTAGTTTTGGGGAATCCGGAAGCTGCTTTCAGTTCTAATGCTGTTTTGGATTGTGCTCCTCTTGAAGTTGATTTCACAGACATGTCAAATGGTGCGACAGCTTGGGATTGGGATTTTGGAGATAACACCGGAAGTGTGGTGCCTAATCCTTCTAAGATTTTTGATAATCAAACACAGTTTATAACCAATTATGACGTTAGGCTTGTAGTGACCGCTCCAAATGGTTGCACAGACACCGCTCTGGAGAACATAACGGTATATCCTGAACCGCTTTTTAACTTCAGTATTGTTCCTGATAGTGGTTGCAGCCCTCTAACGGTTAATTTTCCCGTGGCCGTTGGTGCGGTTATTTACGATTGGGACTTTGGTGATGGTAACACGAGCACTGCTCCCAGTCCATCACACACGTTTGTAAACAATACTACAAACAATCAAATATTTGAGGTAACTCTTGAGGCCACTTCGCCATTTGGGTGTGTAGATACAGTTACTGGTTCTGTGAAAGTATTTCCATTGCCACAAACAAACTTTACACCGTCCGTTGTTGAGGGCTGCGAGCCATTGGATATAGCTTTCACCAATACATCGGTTGGAGGAACTGTTTATGATTGGGACTTTGGAAACGGACAAAACCTTCAAACTAATAATGTGACCGTAAACAGTACTTATACAAACTCGACCAACGACACATTGAGCTATTTTCCGAAACTTTCTGCTACTACTCCCAATGGGTGTGTAGATAGTGTTTCTCATGAAATAAGGGTATATAGAAAAATTGAGGCCTCATTTGGAGTGCCTTCGCCTGGTTGTCATCCATATAATGCACCGTTTACTGATTCATCATTGAACGCGGTCAATTGGGATTGGGATTTTGATAATGGACAGTTTTCCACTCAGCAGAATCCTCAACGCTTGTTTCTCAATACTACTAATGGATCATTAGATTTTGATGTTCTTTTAGAAGTTTCTTCTCTAGAGGGCTGTGAAGACGATACTACTGTAACGCTTACAGTTAATCCGAAGCCTTTGGCCAATTTCAACATTAACAATACCCCGGCATGCCACAATGAAGTTGTTCAATTAACGAATTTGAGTGTGCAAGGCGTTACTAATAATTGGCGTTTTGGAAACAATGCTGCTTATTTCGAGAATAACCAAAATGTGATAGACACAACATTCCAAAATTTTAGTACTAGTCCTATTCAATTTGAGATTACGTTGATCGCTGAAAACTCCTTTGGATGCAAAGACACAGCAGGAAAGGGAATGCAGGTTTTTCCTGTAGTTGATGCAAGCTTTGCTGCGATAGATGAAGGTTGCTCACCTTTGCCTGTTTCATTTACCAATCAATCTTCTGGCGGAAACCTTTTTGAATGGAATTTTGGGGATGGGGCAACTTCTTTTTTGAATGATCCAGAGCATACCTATGAAAACAATGATTCTGTTGATATTACCTATGTTGCAGTTTTAACCGTTACATCGCCATATGGGTGTACTGATCAGGACTCAATGGAAATTTTGGTACATCCGACACCTAAGCCGCAGTTTACGGTTAACCCAACCGTCCAGGTTTTTCCGGATGCTGAAGTGACCTTCTCCAATTTAACATCACCCGGACCATGGGGTTATCAATGGAGTTTTGGTGATGGAGGAGACACCAACGTTTTTCATCCCGATCCTCGTACTTATAAAACATGGGGTGAATTCAGGATTTTATTAAAAGCTTCTTCGGAATATTGTGAGGACACCTTGTCGCGATTGATCACAATAGAACCGCCTTTGCCTGTTGCTATGTTTGACACACTTGTTGATGGTTGTGCCCCGGTTTCAGTTTTGTTTAATAATCAATCGGAATATGGAGTAAACTTTGAGTGGGATTTTGGCAATGGCGAAACGAGTAACTCAGAGAATCCTTTTTATACCTACCAATTGCCAGGTGTTTACAGTGTGACTTTGACCGTTACCGGGCCGGGTGGAGAAACGGATAGTAAAACCATAATCGAGGCCATTACAGTGCATGAACAACCCATCGCAAATTTTACATTTAGACCCACACAGGTAAACGTGCCCATGGAGCCGGTAACCTTTGTCAATTATTCTCAATTTGCCGATGGGTATCGGTGGGATTTTGGGGATACAACTACATCAGAAGAGGAAAACCCGCAGCATTATTATTTAGAGGAAGGAACGTTTTTCCCGAGGTTGGAGGTTTACAACGGGGCAGGATGCAAGGATACAATGCTTAGCCAAGTGCCAGTAAATGCAATTTTAGTTGGTGATATCAAAATTCCCAATGCATTTACTCCAAATGAAAACGGGCCTTTGGACGGAAAGTATGATCCATTCGCTTTTGACAATCAAATATTCTTCCCTATTGTTTCAGGAGTTTCAGCTGATAATTATACTCTGAGCATTTTCAACCGTTGGGGAGAATTGATTTTTGAAACAAATGATGTTTTGCGAGGGTGGGATGGCTATTATAAAGGCAAAATGTGTCAGCAAGATGCTTATGTGTGGAAAATAGTTGGTGAGTATGTAAATGGAAAGAAGTTTTCGAAAGTTGGAGACGTAACCCTGATTAAGTAATTAATGAAAAGCAAAAGGTTTCATAGTCTTTTTTTGCTTGTTTTGGGTGATCGAAACAGAATGGAGGTTTTATGCTAAGATTTCTGTTATTGATATCGATGTTGCTTTTTTTTGAAAGCTTAATGTCTCAAGATCCGCAATTTTCTCAGTTTTATTCTGCTCCACTTTACATGAATCCGGGATTTGCTGGAAATACCGTTCAGGCTAGAGCGGTTATGAATTATAGAAATCAATGGCCTGCTATGCCGGGTAAATTTATTTCTTATGCCGCGTCATTTGATTACAATATCGATCAACTGAATAGTGGAGTAGCTTTGGCGATGCAGCAGGATCGTGCTGGAAGCGCGGGGTTGAGGTACTCAAACATTGCTGCTCAATATTCATATACCATCAGAATTTCAAGATGGGTTGCCGCAAAGCCGGGAATATCTTTTTCATACTCGTTTCGAGATATCAATCGCGATCAATTAATTTTTGGTGATCAACTAATTTATGATAATCCAACTTCTGCATCTCAAACGGCATTCACCACAGAACCCGTTCGCTATCCTGATTTGGGAGCGGGAGGAATCTTATATGGAAGAACATGGTGGGTGGGAAGTGCCCTTCACCATATCAACCGACCTAATCAATCATTGATCGCTTTGGAAAGTAGATTGCCGATGCGTTTTTCATTCCACGGAGGGTATAAACTTACTTTGAGGAAAAATGTAAAGAAAAAGGAAGTTTCAAGTGTCACCTTGGTTGGTCATTTTAAATCTCAAGGAAAATGGGATCAATTTGACTTTGGTACTTATTTCAAGTACAAGGTAATAACAACAGGCATTTACTACAGGGGATTACCGGGTTTTAAACGAAATGGTTATAACCAGCCCAATCATGATGCTATAGCAATTCTTGCAGGCTTTGAATACAAAAATCTCGCTTTTGGATACTCCTATGATTTAACAATTTCAAAGTTAGCCACCAACTCCGGAGGCGCGCATGAAGTATCAATTATCATTGAAATGGCGAGTGATCGGAATAAGCGAAAGCGCAGCAGAAGCAAATACATCATTCCTTGTGCCAAGTTTTAAATTGGATCAGTGGGCTTTTTAAAACTCACATATTTTCTCCATTTTTCTAAAACACCAACCATATCCTGGGGTAGGTCGCACTCGAACTCCATCCATTTTTTTGTTTTTGGATGAGTGAATTCAAGTGTCTTTGCATGAAGAGCCTGGCGCGGTAAAATAGCGAAACAGTTCTCAACAAATTGTTTGTATTTACTGAATGTTGTTCCTTTTAACACTTTGTTTCCCCCATAGCGCACATCGCCAAATAAAGTGTGCCCAATGTATTTCATGTGCACTCTGATTTGATGCGTCCTGCCCGTATCCAGCTTACATCTCACCAACGTTACATACCCAAACCGTTCAAGTACTTCATAATGTGTAATGGCTGGTTTTCCCTGATCTCCCTCAGGAAAAACGATCATTTGTTTGCGATCATTGGGCGATCGTCCAATATTTCCTTCAATTGTTCCCTCATCTTCTTCTACATTTCCCCAAACCAATGCATAGTAAAAACGCTGCGTGGTTCTATTGAAAAATTGAGCGGCAAGGTTACTTAATGTGTCTTCCTGTTTCGCAATGACCAACAGGCCCGTTGTGTCCTTATCAATGCGATGAACAAGTCCGGGATAGGCCGACTCGCTTTTTTGGTTGGTTGGAAGGTTTCCAAAGTGATGCAAAAGCGCATTTACAAGTGTACCAGAGTAATTTCCATGCCCCGGATGAACTACAAAATTTGCAGGCTTGTTAATTACCAATAGGTAATCGTCTTCATAAATAATATTCAGTGCAATATCTTGCGGGATAAGTTCAAGTTCACGTTTTGGTTCAGCAAACACAAGGCTTACTACATCATTGGGTTTTATTTTATGGTTGGGCTTTACTTCTTCACCATTTACCATAACATGGCCTCCCTTTGCTGCATCTGCGATACGACTTCTTGATAAGTTTGGAACACGATCAAACAAGAATTTATCAATCCTAAGTGGACTTTGACCGGGATCGGCAATTACTCTGTAATGTTCAAATATTTCATCATCATCGTCATCATTTTTTTGGGAAGTATTAAAATCAGACATAATAATGTTTAGTGGTTGATAATCAGTTTTTGAGTGAGTGATTTGTTGCTCAATGTCGTGGCTTTTAAGATATAAATACCATTCGGTATTTGAACAACGTCTATTGTTTGAAGCATTCCTGCTGAATATGTTTTTATCAATCGTCCTGATAGGTCATAAAGTTCAACGTTTTTGAAGCCGGAGTTTCCAGCTTCCAGGTTCACTAAATTGCCCGCAGGATTCGGATAAACCCTCAAAGATTGCATGCTATTGGTGGATTGAATTTCCTTGCTCCCCAATAAATCTTTTGTCCCAAAATGTGGTCTTATGAGCAGTGACCCATTAAAGCTACTGGTATACCATTCATCGTTGATCTGATAGTTTATACGCTCTCTGGAGTTTGTGTTTACATCAAATCCAATATAAACTTTAGTGGCTTCAATTTGTCTGAAACCGATGTAAAACCTACCGTTCACATAAAGCGGGTTGTCGAGTTTAATTCTGAAAAATTGATTTCCATAAGTATATTGAGGTTCAACCAATTGTTGCGCAACATATATAGGTTCTGTTTCTAAATCATCCCAGACGATTATTTCAATATCTAAGTCTTCATTATCATCATGCAATACCTGAGGAAAATTGAAATAAACGGCATGCAAAGTATCTCCAACAGGGGTCTTGAACTCATAGGCCAATTTTAATCCAGCACCAGTCAGGCCATAGGCTTTTTCAGCGCTTCCATCATCATAGGCGTAATAGTTTCTAAAGCTTTGGGAAGTTCTTATGGTATCATTAATTCGGTGTTCATTTCCAATTCCGGTTGCTGTGTATCTGGATTGGATTTCAAAATCCGCCATTTCCGTGTTTAGGTCGGGAAACAATGAATTTTGTGATACAGGATACGGTGTTCGTCTTACAGTAAATGGACTAACATTTGGATCTGCTGTAGGTTCAGAATAGAATAGGTTTCCAGCCGGATCGAATAAATCATATCTCAAGTTAAGAATATTCGCCTCTTCAGAGCCTAAATTTGTCAAAACAGTTGAAACTGATGCTACCTCAAAATATGAAGGGTCAGAAAGGTAATGACTATAGGGAACCATGGTGTAACCCTCCATAAAGCTCTGAATACCTGAAATAAAGGCGATGTCGTTTATAGTGTCTTCTCGTGTTGAATCGCGATTAGCACCAACCCTTACATAGTCGATGTGCCAATGATCCATGCTTCCTGATAAGGTAGCGTAATTTCTGAATCTAAATTGAAAGCCTGAGCGTAAATAAGCCCGACCGGAGATTGGAATAAAAACCTGATCAGAGAACAAAGTATCCTCTTCAGAAGGGGCTTTTCCAGACCACACTGATCTCCATAAAGAGTCTTGCACATCAAAAAACTCAAGAATTAAAGAATCCTCTTCCTCGGGCATGTTTCCATTACCTCCGGCTTGAAAGAAAAAACTCAGAAGAACATTAGACATATTAGAATCTAAGGCGAGAGGTTTTGAAATAAGCATGTCTGCCTCTCCATAACTCGTTTCGGACGAAATATCGTATGGGAAACCTCTCCGGTCTGTTCCATCAAATGATGCAACTCCTTGTGTAACTTGATTTTTAGCGTAAGTGTTGTTAATCAATGGGGCAGATTTCAATGTGTCCAGTGAGTCTCTTGGTGCCAGCCAAAGGCTCTTATCATCAGCCACTTTGTAAAATGTATCGGGAAAATTTGTGAGGCTGACATCGGGTGTTAAAGTATCATATTTCACCAATCCAGTGGACTCGTCAAATCGAGTGATCAAATTTGTCCATCCAGTATCCGCGTCAACAGGCACACCGTCTTCAAAGAAGGTGATGTACAGGACTGGGTTTGGGAAACTCAATTCTTCTCCGTTCATAGTCTTGCGGATGAATTTAGTTGTGTCGCGCAAATAATCCAATGTAATAGGAGCTTGGTCATTGACTTTAAAGTTATAGTTGATTTTCAGACTTACATTCGGGTCATTGATCGAGGCATCAAGCGTTTTTATTCGATTAGTAGAAAAGTCATCAAAAAAAGGCAAGGGAAGAGTGTCAACAACATAGATGAATTTGTTCACGTCAATATTGCTGCTTCTTCCGGCTTTTATGTTGTTCTCAGGTTTATTATTCGAAAAAGCATTATTAGCCGCTTGTGATACTTTTACGTCATAAAGCTTTTCTTGCGCTATACTTTCAGAAGAGAGCGCAACCAAGATCAAAAAAAGAAACAATATTGACTTTAAGTGAATCATTTATCGTAATCTAGATTTTAAAGAATCAATATTGATCGGTGGTATTTTTGATTTATCAGGTGAAAGGTAAAGGTCAATGGACGAACCTTTGGTGAGGCTATTTTTACCATTAGGTTCGGGGTTTTGCTTATAAACGCGAGCTATGGAAGAATCTTCTTTTGTTTCGCAATCAACATAAGGAGTGGCGCCAACATTAAAACCTTCCATCAGAAGCAGTGCTTGAGCTTCTTCTGCGCTTAAACCGTAAAGAGCCGGAATTGGGAATTTATCACCTGTTGCGCCTTCGCCAATAATTAGGTTAATAGAAACACCCCTTTCAATTGACGCACCCGGCTCGATTGTTTTTCCATTTAACTCAACTCCAACTACACAGTTTGTGCAATCACTTGGCTTATTGATCAGTTCACTCACTTTAATTCCGTAGGAGTCAAGTTTAGCCAGAGCAAGAGCCAGGGTCTGATTTAAAATGTTTGGTAATCTCACCATAGGCGCATTATAACGAGATATGGTAAGATATATTTTCCGGTGTTCCTTCACCTTTGAATCCGGGCGTGGCTCTTGTTCTACAATTTCACCCCCACGATGTTCAGGTAAATAGAGCGAGTCAACAACTTCCGCCAGAAGGTTCGATTCTTTTAAAAAGCTTTCTGCTTCAAACAAATCATAACCAATTAACGAAGGAACGTTAATCGTATTCTCTTGTTTGGTGTAGTGTTTCAAGTATATATATGATCCACCGATTGCTATAATAACAAGCACAAGGGCAATGGCAGCCTGAAAAATAAACACCTTGGAAAAAATGAATTTGAACATCGACTTCAAATATAGGACGAACATCGCATTGGAAGTTGGGGATATGTAAGCCTTGTTAAAGCTTAATTTACCACATTTGTTCTCTTCAAATTAAAAAATATGAGCAATCAGAGAGTTGTAGTAACAGGTGGTGCTGGCTTTATCGGATCACACTTGGTTTCTAAGTTAGTTGAGCGTGGTGACGAGGTGGTGGTGATCGATACATTGCTCCGTGGAAACAAAATCCCACAGTCGATCTTTAAGCATGTAGAGTTTCATAAAGTTGATGTTTGTGATAAGCAAAAGCTTGTTGAACTATCAAAAGGTGCTGATTTGATTTATCATTTCGCAGCTATTCTGGGGGTTGATATTGTTGCGGACAATCCGATTGAAACAATGGAAACAGAGGTGAATGGTATGCAAAGTGTGGCAGGGGCAGCCATTGAAAACGGAATTAAGAAGGTTGTTTATGCCTCTACCAGCGGGGTTTATGGGCATTTGGCGTTAGAAAAGAGTGTTGATGAAGAAATTTTGGTCGATCCACGAACGAGCTATGCAATGGCCAAACGATACAATGAGATATACCTCGCCTCGTTATTCGAAGAGAAAGGAATTCATTCGATAGCAATAAGGTTTTTCAACGTTTATGGATTAAGGCAAGACAACCGGATGGTAATTCCAAGATTTTTCGAGCAAGCGCTGGAAGATCAGCCCATCACGATCTATGGTTCTGGTGAACAAACCAGAGATTTCACCTTCGTGGATGATGCCGTTAAAGCAACCATAATGCTTGGTGATAATGCAAATGGTTTTGAGATATTCAATGTTGCAAATGAGCGTGAATCAACCATTGGTGAGTTAGCTGAGTTGATTAAGTCGATGACAAATTCAAAGTCTGAGTTGAAATATATCAATGCCCCGAAAAAGCGTTATGATTACGAAGTGGGAAGAAGATACGGAAGCTCTGCGAAACTTGAAAATGCGATTGGATACAAACCAAACACAGATCTAAAAAAAGGCTTAGATATGATTTACAATGACATGCTAAACTAACAACTTTGCTGTTGATAATCTCTTCTGGCATGTGCAGCTGACCATAAGCTGGAGGCTAACTTTGAGAAAATTCTAAATAACCGTGATTTCTTGAAGACAATCGCTATCGTTTTTGGAGGATTTTCAGGGGAGCGAGTAGTCTCTGAAAAAAGTGCACGCGTAGTTGCAAATTATCTACCGTCCATCAAGTACATCCCGTTCCTTATTGACATTAATCGTGAGCAGTGGTTTGCCATCGTGGATAAAGAGCACGTGCCTGTTAATAAAGATGATTTCTCAATTCTGATAAATGGTGAAAAGATAAGCTTTGATGGCGTTTTTAATGCCATTCACGGCACTCCGGGTGAAGATGGAATTATCCAGGGGTATTTTGACTTATTGAAGTTGCCCTATAATAATTGCGGAGTACTGGCTTCGTCCCTTTCGTTTAATAAAGCATCATGCAATAGTTTTTTGGCCGGCCATGGTATCAAGGTGGCTGAGTCCGTACACGTGAGGTTGGGGCATCCGTTTAACGTTGATGAAATCATTGCAAAAGTTGGGCTTCCTTGTTTTGTTAAACCAAATGATGGCGGATCCAGTATTGGAGTGACCAAAGTCAAGGATAAAGATGGTATTGCCGGGGCTATCAAATTGGCGCAGTCAGAAGGAGTGGATGCGTTGATCGAACGATTTTTGGAGGGTACAGAAGTTTCATGCGGATGCATCAGCATTGATCGGGTTCCAAAATCGATTGCAATCACAGAGATTTTGCCTGCCAATGAGTTTTTTGACTTTGACTCGAAATACAACAACAAAGCAACTCAAGAAATAACGCCTGCCCGATTGCCTAAAGATCGTTATGATGAAATCATGAAAATGACAGAATACATATACCAAGTGCTAGATTGTCGGGGTATGATTCGGGTTGATTTCATGGTATGTGAAGATGCAAGCTATTTAATAGAGCCAAATACCACCCCGGGTTTAAGCGAGGCAAGCATTCTTCCCCAGCAGGCGGCTTATGCCGGATATGATTTGAGCACATTTTTTGATATTTCGCTTACCGAAATGTTCAAGTCTAAAATTACTGTTTCGCAAGAAATTTAATCAGTTCATCTACGGCTTTGGCCCGGTGGCTAATTTTATTTTTCTCGTTAATAGTCATCTGTGCAAAGGTTTTATCATAACCCTCCGGGATGAAAATTGGGTCATATCCAAAACCTTCTTCGCCTGCTTTTTCATCAATTATATTACCTTCAATACTGCCTTGAAAAGTGTAGTGTGTGCCATCAAGAATCAGGTGGATTACAGTTCTGAATTTGGCTTTTCTGTTTTCTACTCCTTTTAGCTCGTGCAGCACTTTATTGTTGTTGTCGTCAAAAGTGCAGCCATCTCCCGCATAACGTGCAGATATAACACCCGGTCGATTATTAAGGGCTTCAATTTCTAGTCCCGAATCACCCGCAAAGCAATTTTCTCCAAATTGGTCAAATATAAATTGCGCTTTTATTCGTGCGTTTTCTTCGAGTGTTTCTCCAGGCTCTTCTATTTCATCTTCAAACCCGATTTCTCTCATCGATTGAATCTGGATTCCTTTTGGAGCTTTTAGTTTTAACTCGGTTAGTTTATGCGCATTTCCTGAGGCGAATATGAGTTTCATACGTTTGATTTAAATTCCTTTTTGGTGTATAATACAAGTAACATAAAACAGAAAAAGGGTATAAGCGGGATTTTAAATCGTACCAAAGCACCAAAATTTGGGGTTGTGAGGCCGATAGCAAAGGCTAGAAAGATGCTGAAAGAAAAACAAAAGATCATGAAAGGGATGGTGCCGATTGTTTTAATTGAACGGATGGGGTTTCTAAACAAGAGCACTGCGATGGTCAGTAACAATAGTAAGGTGTTTTCTAAGGCACTAAAGAACATTACAATATTGTTGATATGAATCAATGTAGGTCCGTAGAGTCCAAAAAAAGTAGCCATTGGGAATTTTGACAGTATCCCAGTTACTGTTGGTTCAATTGTTCCAATATCAAATGTATTGCCTCCATAGTAATCGCGCTTCAGATCCTCCTGACTGACAACAGCTTTTTCTATGATTTTTTCTGCTGATGAATAGTCCCCGAGTAAATCAGAAATTGAACTGAAAGTAAAAGCAAATATCCCTAGTGATAAGATCAGAATAAATGGGATAATGGCAACACGGAGAAAACTGTTTTTAACGCGTTGAATAGTCCCAAAAAACAACCAAATAAGAGCACCCGGAAAGAACACTAAGAATATATATGGTTTAATAGTAAGAATGAAATATGCTGTTATTATTGATAGCAATACTCTAGGGGTATTTAGTTGCCGTTTAATGACGGTGTAATAATAACCATATGTGAGGTAACAAATTGATGCATAGGTGATCGTGTCTTTTGAGATTCCACTTCCCCAAAAAATCACACTAGGAAAAAAAATAACCGAAATCAAAGCGATTCGATCTCCATGAGGCACCAGTGTTTTAAAAAGTTGATACAGTTTCCAAGGCCCGAAAAAACTTATCGAAGCAATAAGGATACTTGCCAGGACATAGCTATTAAAGCTCAAAAGAAGAAATGGTGTTATTACTCTGGAAACCATAAATGTATTCTGTTCTGAATAGATATAAATGAGCGGATAACCCGTGGATTCGGTGAAATTGGCATAGTTTTCAACCGAATAACCACTGAAAAAAACCTTTAATCCCACTAATGGATTTTCCATGATGAGGTTTACAAAAGGAACGGCAGTATTGTAATAGGCAATGGTGTCACCACCTTGATAATAATAAAGATAAATAAGCGTATAGGCCGCTGCACCAAGAATTCTTGCGGATATTCCGAGGGAAAACCATTTTCGGTCTTCTTTATTAGGGAACCTGAAAGCGATAATTATCGGTACCAAAAGATAAAGAGGTACAAGCAGTAATTCCCATATTTCTATTGTAGTACTGT
>JBBDRU010000288.1:0-19041 GCA_040905305.1 Salibacteraceae bacterium
CTTTCCAAACGTGATGCTGAGCTTAAGATTCAACGCTCGCAGCGGAACTTTTTTTTAGCCCTCACTCTTCTGCTGATTATTGTGATATCAACTTCTGTCTTTATTTACACCAACCGTTTACGTATCAACCGGAAAATTGCAGATCAACGGATTGCCAAGCTTGAAAAGGAAAAGGAAGTATTGAACTTACAGTCGATGTTGTTTGCTCAGGAAGATGAGCGCCAGCGTATTGCTCGTGATTTACACGACAGCATTGGTGCACTGCTGAGCGCTGCAAAATTGCACCTGAGTAACATTGAAAATGAATTGAAAAACCTCACCAACATCAGTTTTTTGAAAAGCACCGAGCATGTCATTGACCAGGCAGGTAAGGAAGTGCGGAGAGTGGCACATGATATGATGCCCGGTGTGCTGATGAAACTTGGCCTCATTGAAGGAATTGATGATTTCTTAGAGAGCGTGCGTGAATCTGGCAAGACTACTCTTTCTTTTACACATGATCAACTCAAAAAACGCTTGGATAAAAAGCAAGAGGTCATGATCTTTCGTATCGTTCAGGAATTAGTAAATAATACCATGAAGCATGCGGAAGCTTCTGAAATAAAGTTGATGATCCATCAAAATGGCACCGAACTGATCCTAGAATATAGAGACAACGGAAAGGGGTTTTATGCTGACTTGCTGCAATCAGAAAATAGCTTTGGGTTAAGCGGAATCTCAGCTCGCGTGAACTTTCTAAACGGCATAATGAGGCTGGAAACCTCTGAAGGAAATGGGGTACACTTCCTCATAAGTATTCCGTTGAGCGTTGAAAAGAATGAGACGGCCTAGCGGAAAACCACTATTTCTTTTTCGGATTGAGTCCGGCAACTTTGAGTCTAGATAAATGAAAAGTGAAGGGCTCTAAAAAAATAGGATTGATGAAGGAAAACCTAACCCTAACCTTCGCATGCATGATCATCGCAGGGGCATTTCAAGCTCAGCAGGTTTCAACCCCTCGCGATGATCATTCTTTATTACCGGCAGCTTCACTTGATCATTCTGTAAAATATGATATTGACAGAAATGCTTCAATGCACTTGATAAAGTTGGAAGAGTCATTTCCAATTAAAGATGTAGAGGTCATAGTGAATTACAAAAACGATGAGTTAGTCATCTCTTTTCCTGAACCATTGCCATTTGTGGTCAAAATGCTGATCAGCAACGAGCTGGGAAAGGTTATAGATTCAAGAGATTTGATGAAAGGGGAGCAGCAAGCATCATTTAATTTGGAGAGCTTAACCAAAGGGCTTTACACTTTCAACCTTCTCAACACGGACAACCTTTTAGAGCGCAACGTTTATCAGTTGGTGCTTTAGGTTGATAGGAAAATGGTCAGTTAATGTCGGATTGAAACATGAAATGCGTTGAATGCGAATGAAATCGAAGTGTGAAAGAATATTGATATGTGCTTTAGCAGGTCTTATGACTGCTTTGGCAAGCACTTGTGTTTCATTTAATTCCCGAGGACAAGCAGCTTCTGCAAATTTGTATTCAGCTCAGGTTATGAGCGAAAGTGATTCAGATCAAAAGGTTTTTTACCACGAATCATCAACTCTCTCGTTCAGTGATCACGGTATTATCAATACAGATTTGATTTCAAAACCATCGGTTTTTACAGCTGACTTTAGTGCACAATTGCTCATTTTGGTGCTGGTGTTGCTTTCGGCCGCGTCCTTCCTCATTTTTCAGAAGTTGCATCAAAAAAAATACAGCCCCATGCGGTCGAATCTTCAAGTTGGATCGCCAAGGCCTTCTATTGATCACCTGGAGGCAGAACACGAGCGAATTTCTTCAGATATGCTTAATGATTTTAAGTCTTTGGTAGAACAAACCCGAAAACACTTGAGCATCATAAAAATCGAAATGAACCATTTATCAGAATTGAATTTGCTTGCGTCTAGCGAAGAAAGCTTTGATGCTGCGCGTTATGAAATGAATGAAAGCGCCCGGCAACAAACTCCACAGGTGCTTATGGATCATGGCTTATTTGTGGCACTTGAAAACTATTTGATCGGTGCAAGAAAAAAGTCAGAGACAGTAATTTCATTTACCTATGATGTTGACCGTGAAAAAATGACCTTCAAGCACGAAGTGTTGTTGTTTAGGATCATTGAATCGTTGATTGAAAACACCCTCAGCCACGCGCATGCATCGGAAATTAAGGTGATGCTCAAGAAAGATACTGACGGGGTTGTTCTTGACTACAAAACTGATGGACAGCCAACAAGCGAGAAATTCTTTACTGATTTACAAAACCCTGAGATGAAAACTATTAAGAATCGCGTGCGCTATTTAAACGGAGACATTACGTTGAAAAACTTACAGGGTCATGGTATTCGCATATCGATGCACATTCCCATACCTGGCTGAAAACAACCATTTGATTGCCCCGGCATTCTCTGTTATTTAGCTTCACAATCAAAAAAGGGAATCTTGTTTTTAAAACGATAAACTTAGTCACATGGTTTTACCATCTTTACCTACAAAAAGAAGTGAGATAAGCCAGGTGTTTCAAGAATTAAATTTTTCGAAAATGAAAACAGTAGAATTATTGCTTTGTGATGACCATCAGATTTTTAGAGAAGGGGTGCGGGCAACATTTCAGGCAGAGAAAAGCGTTGAAATAATTGCTGAGGCCGAGAACGGTAGAGATTGCCTCGAAAAGTTAAAGAAACATTTACCTGACGTGGTTTTACTCGATATTAATATGCCGGAAATGGATGGCATTGAAGCTTTACAAATCATCAAGAAAGACTATCCATTCATCAAGGTTTTAGCGCTCACCCAATACGATGAAAAGCGATTTGTTAAGCAGATGATGAAGTTTGGTGCCGATGGCTACATTTTGAAAAACACTTCAAAAAGGGAAATGCTTATCGCCATCAATCGTGTGATGAAAAATGGCGTTTACCTAGCTGATGAGGCAGAAGCAACTGTAAATAACATAAAGGCAGAAGCAGAGACGGATCGTCTTTTTCCCAACTTAACAAAGCGGGAACGTCAGGTAATTACAATGCTTTGCCACGAATTAAGTACCAAGCAGATCGCTGATGAGACTGGGTTGAGTGTTCACACCATTGAAAGTCATCGATCAAATATTTTTAAAAAATTGGGAGTTGGTAATGTTGCTGGCGTGGTGCGCTGGGCGGTAAACAACGACATGGATTAGGTCGGTATTTCACAAAACAGGATTACTTTAGACGCGTGTTATTTAGCAGCGCCATATTCATCGTTTGGTTTTTACCGCTTTTTATCATCGCTTATCTGCTCGCGCCTTACCGGTTTAAAAATGCGGTGGCACTGGCTGGTAGCTTTTTGTTTTATGTTTGGGGTGCGCCAATTTTTTACCTCATTTTACTTGTAAGTGCAAGCATCGATTACTTCTTATCCAAACGCATGGCAAGCCAAACATCTCAGTGGCCTTTGGTCGTTGGAATCGGTATGAATGTAGCTACCTTATTTGTGTTTAAATACTTCAATTTTTTTATCGATAATGCCAGAACCATTGTCACAGGGTTAGGAATGAACTTTCCGATCATCGCTGAAATAGCTTTGCCGCTCGGCATCTCTTTTTTTACATTTCAAAAAATATCTTACCTCATTGATGTTCGAAGAAATGAATGCCTGCCCGCCAAAAACATCTTTGACTATTACTTATTTGTCTTTCTTTTTCCTCAACTTATTGCAGGTCCAATAGTGCGTTACAAAGAACTGGAGTCTCAAATAAAAGATCGAAGAGATCAGGATAATGCAGCATTTAAACTGGGCGGTTTTCAACGATTTGCTCTTGGTTTGGCAAAGAAAGTGCTGATTGCCGATACTCTGGCAACGGTTGCCGATCAAGCTTTTTCTAACACGGAGCTCGGAGTGTTCTCATCCATTTTGGGTTTGATGGCCTATGCTTTTCAGATCTATTATGACTTTAGCGGATATACAGATATGGCCATTGGCCTTGGGATGTTAATGGGGTTTCGTTTTCCTGAAAACTTCAATTGGCCATACCTTGCTCATGGGTTTCGTGATTTTTGGCGCAGATGGCATATCACCTTATCCACCTGGATGCGCGATTATCTCTACCATCCGCTTGGTGGAAATCGTGGAACTCATGCACAGGTTATTCGTAACCTCTGGATTGTCTTCTTGCTTTCGGGTTTATGGCACGGTGCTAGTTGGAATTTTGTGATCTGGGGTGTGTGGCATGGATTATTTATCACGATCGACCGTTACACAAGGTTTTTTTCTCGCATGCCGCAAGTACCAGCTGCCTTGCTCACTTTTGCTTTAGTATGCTTTGGTTGGATATGGTTTAGAGCACCTGATTTGTTTTCGGCTATGGATTATTACGAACGTATTTTTTCGTTTGAAACAAATGCATCCATCGAGGTTTCTTCGCGCCAGTGGTTTATCCTGATCATCGCTACGGTTTTTGCTTTTTTGCCAGCTGGAACTCATCAATGGGTAAGATCGTTTCATGGCGATAACCAAAAAGCAGTGCTGCTGAAAACAACCGTTGCAGTGGCTTTTTTAGTATTATGCCTTGGTCAAATCGCTATCAGCGAAAGCCAACCGTTTATTTACTTCCGTTTCTAACGTTGTCCCCATTCCAAATTTTACCTTTGACCCCTTAAATCAATTGCATGTCTGACGATAAGAAAATCATTTTTTCCCTGCAAGGTGTAAGTAAAACCTACCCACCCCAAAAGCAGGTATTGAAAAATATTTACCTCTCTTTTTTTTACGGTGCTAAAATTGGCATCATTGGACTCAATGGTTCAGGCAAATCATCCTTGCTGAAGATCATTGCCGGAGTAGATAAAAATTATCAGGGTGATGTGAGCATCAGCCCGGGGTATTCAGTGGGTTACTTAGAGCAGGAGCCAATTCTGGATGACAATAAGACGGTGATGGAGGTGGTGAAAGAAGGTGCCTCAGAAGTTACTGCTTTGTTGGAAGAATATGAACAGATCAATTTGGATTTCGGTAAACCTGAGGTATATGAAGATGCTGATAAGATGGAAAAACTCATGGCGCGTCAGGGTGTTTTGCAAGATAAAATTGATGCGGTTGGAGCCTGGGAACTCGATTCAAAACTGGAGCGATCCATGGACGCTTTGCGTACACCCGATGGTGATGCACCCATCAAAAACTTATCGGGTGGAGAACGAAGACGTGTAGCCTTATGTCGGTTGTTGATTCAGCAGCCCGATATTTTACTCCTTGATGAGCCCACCAATCATCTCGATGCGGAATCTGTTGACTGGCTCGAACAACATTTGCAACAATATGAAGGAACCGTAATCGCCATCACACACGACCGTTATTTCTTAGACAATGTAGCCGGTTGGATTTTGGAACTCGATCGGGGTGAAGGTATTCCTTGGAAAGGGAATTACTCGTCCTGGCTCGACCAAAAATCAAAGCGCATGGCACAGGAAGAGAAAACAGTTAGCAAAAGAAGAAAAACCCTTGAGCGAGAATTGGAATGGGTGCGAATGTCGCCAAAAGGCCGCCACACCAAAAGCAAGGCTCGTTTGAGTAATTATGATAAAATGCTCACCGAGGAGCAAAAGGCGCAGGAAGAAAACCTGGAGATATATGTTCCACCGGGTCCACGTTTGGGTAACAACGTGATTGAAGCCATCGATGTGGCGAAAGGTTTTGATGATCGTCTGCTTTATGAAAAGCTTAATTTTAAACTACCACCTGCCGGAATTGTTGGCATCATCGGTCCAAATGGAGCCGGTAAAACGACTTTATTTCGAATGATCATGGGGCAGGAAACACCTGATGAAGGGGAGTTTAAAGTTGGAGAAACCGTAAAAGTAGCCTATGTTGATCAAGCCCATGAAGACATCGACCCGGACAAAACTGTGTATGAAGTAATCAGTGGGGGTAATGAACATATTGATTTGGGTGGACGCGAAATCAATGCGCGTGCGTATGTTTCAAAGTTCAACTTTGCGGGCAACGATCAGGGAAAGAAAGTAGGCGTGCTCTCCGGTGGTGAGCGCAATCGCTTACATCTGGCGATGACGTTGAAGGAAGGAGCTAATGTTTTATTGCTCGATGAGCCAACGAATGATTTAGACGTTAACACCCTGCGTGCTTTGGAAGAAGCTCTTGAAAATTTTGCAGGATGCGCTGTGGTAATCAGTCATGATCGGTGGTTCTTAGATCGTATTTGTACCCATATTTTGGCTTTTGAAGGCGACAGTCAGGTTTATTATTTTGAGGGCAGCTATAGTGAATATGAAGAAAATCGCAAAAAACGCCTCGGTGATGACGGACCAAAGCGGATTCGTTATAAAAAGCTCGGGAAGGTTAAGTAGCAGGAGTTATTTCTACTTAACTCACAATGATTTTTTCAGGTGTCCTTGAGCTTCAGTTGAGAACTCTCTGGGTCAAACCAGAAATTGGGGTCTCTAAAAAAATACAAGAGCCAGTTGCATTCGGTGAAAGTATTCAAAGAAGTTCCTAGGTTATCTTCAAACCACATCCTCCGTCTTTTTACCTGAGTAAAATTCAAGTCTTGGTCATCTAAGCGACTCACAATTGTGTCCCTGTCTAATAAATTAGAGTGTCGAGTGAGAGCAAAGAGGATAGAAGCACTCTAAGCTTAACAAGGCTATAAATCGTCAAAAGTTCCAAACAGAACTAAAAAACTATTGTTTAACAACCATTTCATATCCTTAGCTTTGCCTAGGGTCTGTTAACATAAATGGGATTTTTCGGATATCAAGGCTGTTTTTTCGCGTTTGGCAGCGTCAAACAAGAAAAAATGCCTGTGCTGAGTGAGTCGAAGCGAACGCTGATAGACGGAAAATAGCGGTAAAAGACGCATTGATGACGTTGTGTTAACAGACCCTAATCAAAAAATTTTAACTCAAGCATGTCCTTTGCTGAAAATATTCTTAAACGCCTCTTTTCGAAAGATGAAAAATCCAAAACAGTCCTTGATAAAGGAATAATTAAACGCAGCCCAGCTTGGTTGGAGGCTTTTGAAAACTGGAGAGCAACCAAAGGTGACCACACCCTTTTGGAAATCAAGCGGAATTTAGTACTGAGTAAGCGGGATTTGCGGGATGATCTTCATTTCGTTCTGTTGACCATGACCAATGCCAAAGGTTTTCGATTTCATTTATCGGGCTTAGGAATTGATTCGGATCATGACCAGTTTGTGTTAGAGTTACTTAAGCAACGTTGTGAAAACATCGGATACCAACTCAGCAACAGCTTTTATGAATATCATGAAAAACAATCAGTACTTAATCGTGAAGAATGGTATTATCTCAAACCACCACTAAGCAATTTCACAAAAGAACCCCCGTTCAACCAACTTTTTGGCAATGTGAAAATTGAATTGCAACAAAATGAGCACCGCACACTAAAAGTATTGGTCACCACCTATACAGATCGAAGTTATAAAGAGGCCTTATCCTTTGAAGACTTTATGTCAGAATTGCTGGATTAACTTTTATGGTTCATTTCGCTTAGTATCTTCGCAGTACTTAAAATCAACTATGAAATCACCTAAATTCATCCCATTTTTCGCAGCAGTCTTAACTTTGGTTTTCTCTGCTTGTGATAATGAGCCAACTGCCAAAAACGCTACAGATAATAAGGATGAAAGTCCTAAAGAAGTCAATTCGGGTACGTTAAAGTTTGGATACGTCAACACAGACTCATTGTCCACTCAATTTGAGCTGATAAAGGACATGGAAGATGAAATCGTAGCAGAACGTACCAAATTGGAAGGTCAATATCAGGCGATGGTTCAAAACCTTCAACGCGATTATGAAGATGCTCAAGCAGGTGCATCGGGTTTGTCGCAAGAAGCACTGGCTATTTTGCAACAGAAACTTCAGCAAAAAGAGCAGGAGGTGATGAGGCAAAAAAACCGTATGGAAAATCAATTGATGGAAATTGAGCAAGAAAAAACCCAGCTATACCTTGATAAGGTGCAAGGGTTTATCAGCGATTATGCTAAAAAGGAAGGCTACGATATGATCTACGGCTTTAACGGACTGAACAATTTGCTTTACATCGATAAAGGCTATGATTTAACGGCTGTCATTGTAGATTCACTTAACACCCGATACAGCAAAGAAAAATTACAGGCACAGAAATAAGCCGGCATGTACATCGCTCGTAAATACAAGGAAAACAACATTGTAGAGTACATCCTTTATATGTGGCACATCGAAGAGATTATCCGTTCGATGAATCTTGACATTGAAACGATCGATGAAAAAATCATATCGGCATTTGACTTGAACCAGGTCGCGCGGGAGGAAATAAGAGATTGGTATAAAACCCTAATCACTGAGATGCGAAAGCAGGGCATACATGAGAAAGGGCATTTGGCTGAATTAAGTGAACTACTTATAGAACTAACATACTTGCATCATAGCTTGCTTACGCTTTATCAAGACAAAGACTATCAACAACTATTAGCCGCTGCCCAGCCCAGCATTGATGAATTGAAAAAGAAAGGAATGGGGCCGGCAAAAAACGATATTGAGACAGCGATGAATGGCTTGTTTGGAGTGTTGGTTTTAAAGCTGAAAAAACGAGAAGTTTCCCAGGCAACACAAGATGCTATAAAAAATATCTCAGCGATGATGGCTCATTTGGCCAAGCAGTATCATAGAATGAAGGAAGGAAAACTGGATCTTCCTAAAGTGATGGGAAATTAATATTAATCGAACTCAGGTTAAGAGGTAAAAGCTGCAAGCAGCAGTTTGAGGTCTTTGTGCGGTAAGCTCAGTGATTCACCCAAATATTTATTGGTAAGTGTGCCGTTGTAAAGGTAAACCCCGTTTTGAATGCCTACATGATTTCTGATCATGTTTTCAATACCTCCTTCATCTCCGATTTGAAGCGCCAGTGGGGCAATCACATTGCTCAATGCATGCGATGCCGTGCGACTAACAATGGACGCAATGTTGGGTACGCAATAATGCAACACATCATATTTCTTAAAAACCGGTTTGTCTAAACTGGTTACGCGGGAAGTTTCGAAACAACCGCCCTGATCGATGCTGACATCAACAATAACAGATCCCGATTTCATGTTCTGAACCATTTCCTCACTTACCAAACACGGAGTGCGTCCTGAACTGCTGCGAATAGCTCCAATGGCAACGTCTGTTCTCATCAAGGCTTTCATCAACACTTTCGGTTGTATGGTTGATGTTGAAACTCGCTGACCAAGCGCATTTTGCAATCTGCGAAGCTTAGAGATGGAGTTATCAAAAACCCTGACATCAGCACCAAGACCAAGTGCTGCGCGTGCTGCATATTCTCCAACCGTTCCGGCACCTATGATAACCACCTGTGCCGGTGGTACACCAGTTATTCCACCAAGCATTATGCCTTGACCTTTTAGGCTCATCAAATATTCTGCTGCTATGAGAATAGAAGTGGTGCCTGCTATTTCGCCCATGCTGCGCACAATAGGAAGTACAGCATCTTCATCGGCCACGTAATCCCAGGCAATTGCAGAAACCTTCTTCGCCATAAGGTTTTTGATGTAATTCTTTGGTTGAACGTTTAGTTGCATGGCAGATATCAATAGCTGCTTCGGCTTGAGAAAGCTCATTTCTTCCTCTGATAGTGGTTCTACTTTTAAAATGATGTCAGCTTCATATACGCCTTTTGTGCTATATGCTATTTCAGCACCACTTTCGCTGTATTCGTTATCCGAAAAATTAGATCCTTCTCCTGCGTCTTTTTCAACTACCACTCTGTGACCGTTGTTTATCAGCAATTGAACGGCCTCCGGAACCAATGCAACACGGTTTTCCTGTAGAGAAATCTCTTTTGGAATACCGATGAACAGTCGCTTTTGCCTGGCATTGGAAGATTGTAATTTTTCTTGCGGAAGCATCATCACAGACTCAGAAAGCTCGCGTTGGGTATCTTTAGAATTACTCATGGTAGATCGTTTATGGTTATGGTTCTGCGCTGGGTTAGGTCATCGGTTTCAATCATCAAGTGAACAGCATCATCGGGCATATATTTCCCGGCATTTCCCGGCCACTCAACAAAGATCAAGGCACTCGAATTTAAATAGTCTTCCCAACCAATGTCCATTAATTCTTCAGGTGATTTTAATCGATAAAGATCAAAGTGAAAAACTGTTTCCCCGCTGGAAGTGCTGTATTCGTTAACAATGGAAAAGGACGGACTACTCAGATCATCTTCCACACCCAGACTTTTACAAAGCAACTTTATATAAGTTGTTTTTCCAGCACCAAGATCTCCGTGGAAGCAGAAAATCTTATGTTCTGAGAACATGGGTTTCAGGCACTCGATGAGGGCATTGGCTTTGTCAGGGGAGGAAACTGTCAAGGTCTGCTGCATCTTGGTTGAATCTAAGATACAACAAATATCAGCCTATTCTTGCTTCGCTCGGTTTATTTGGGATTGCAAACAGCAAAAGGAATGATCATTTCTTCTAAAGAAATTCCTCCATGCTGAAAAGTATCACGGTAATAATTCACGTAATAGTTGAAATTATTAGGATATGCGAAAAAGTCATTGGCCTGAGCAAAGATGTAGCGGCTACTCACATTTCCTCTCGGCAAGAAAACATCTTCGGGATTCATCACCTCAAATACTTCTTTTGCCTTGTAGTTTAGGTTTCTGCCCGTTTTATAACGCAAATTTGTATTGGTGTTTTTATCGCCAACTACTTTTACCGGATGCTTTACATGCACGGTGCCATGGTCGGTTGTAACCAGCATTTTAGCACCCATTTCAGCAATGCTTTTCATCATGTCGCGCAATGGCGAATGTTCAAACCATGAAAGGGTAAGGGAACGATAAGCGGACTCGTCCTCGGCTAATTCTTTAATCACTTTCATATCGGTTCGCGCATGACTGAGCATATCCACAAAATTGTAAACGATCACGTTTAGCTGGTTTTTCTCCAGGCTGTGGATTCCCTCGCTTACTTTTTTACCAAAATTATGGTTGGTCACTTTGGCATAGCTGAACGGAACATTTTGCCCAAGACGCTTTAGCTGCGCGTTAAGCAAAGCTTCTTCATGCATGTTTTTGCCGCCTTCTTCCTCCTCTCCGACCCACAGGTCAGGATGACGTTTTTCAATTTCGCTCGGCAATAAACCGGCAAACAAGCTGTTCCGGGCATACTGAGTGGCTGATGGAAGAATACTCATAAATAGCTTTTCATCTTCCACCTTAAAATTATCGGTGATAGCATTTTGTATGATCTTCCATTGATCAAGCCGAAGATTATCAATCACAATCAAAAAAGTGGGCCTATTATCCGATAGTTCAGGCAGCACCCAGTCTTTGATTACCGTGTGCGACATCTGAGGTCGATCGTCCCTGTCACCGTTGAGCCAATCGATGTAATTAGCTGAAATGAATCGTGAAAACTGGCTATTGGCCTCGTCTTTTTGCATACTCAATACTTCTTGCATACCCGAATCTGCCGTTTGCTCCAATTCTATTTCCCAAAAAACAATTTGTTTGTAGAGATCCATCCACTCTTGCCAATTCAACGGATCGTTTAATCGCATGCCAATTTGACGAAACTCTTGTTGATAGCCACTTGTAGTTTTTTCACTAACCAGGCGTTTGCCATCGATGTTTTTCTTTAAACTCAACAAGATCTGATTTGGGTTTACAGGCTTGATGAGGTAATCAGAAATTTTAGATCCAATGGCATCTTCCATTATGGTCTCCTCCTCGCTTTTGGTAATCATAATCACCGGCACTGAAGGGCGAAGTGCTTTTATTCTACTTAGCGCTTCCAAACCAGAAATTCCTGGCATATTTTCATCTAAGAAAATGGCATCAAAATCTCGCACTTCTACTTCATCAATCGCCTCAAGCCCTGAACCAACAGCGGTTACGTCATATCCTTTATTCTCGAGAAAAATGATGTGTGGTTTTAGTAGGTCAATTTCATCATCAGCCCAAAGTATCTTTACTTGCATATTGCTCATTAGTTGCGTTTATCTTCGCGCTCAAAGGTAGAAGAGGTGAGTATCCATCCCAAAACGAAATCCATAAAGACTTTTAACGACCCTATCTATGGTTTTATTACTGTTGATGAACCTCTTATTTTCAATATCATTGAGCATCCTCATTTTCAACGACTAAGGCGCATCACTCAATTAGGATTGACCAATCTGGTGTACGGTGGTGCAAACCATAATCGTTTTCAGCACGCCATCGGTGCGATGAATTTAATGCGCAGTGCTATTCAGACCTTACGCACTAAGGGGATAGTTATTTCCGAAGAAGAAGAGGTCGCGGCAAAAGCGGCTATTTTGTTGCATGATATCGGTCATGGTCCTTATTCTCATGCACTTGAGAATACCATCGTTCAAGGTGTAAATCATGAGAGTATTGGTTTGAAAATCATGCAAAACCTTAATAATGAGATGAATGGACAGCTCGACTTAGCCATTAAAATTTACACGGATAAGTATCCCGTTCGATTTCTCCATCAATTGGTCAGCAGCCAACTAGACACAGATCGATTGGATTATTTGAAGAGGGATAGCTTTTTCACGGGAGTTTCTGAAGGGGTCATCGGTTCAGAGCGCATAATAAAAATGTTGACGGTTCATGATGGTAGCCTTGCTGTTGAAGCAAAAGGGATTTATTCGCTAGAGAAGTTTTTGGTAGCGCGCAGGTTGATGTATTGGCAAGTTTACTTGCATAAAACAGTTGTTTCAGCGGAATTTTTATTGATGCATATTTTGCTCCGAGCAAAGGAATTGGCGGCAAAGGGTATTCAATTAGACGCCTCCGACTCATTGCGGTTTTTTCTATATCGAAACGGGCTATTTTCGAGCGCAGAAACAACAGACTGGTTAAAGCATTTCGTCAAGTTAGACGATTTTGACATTCTTTATTCCATCAAACAATGGATCGATTCGGATGATGCTATGCTCGGGGAAATGTGCAAGCGATTGATCAACCGCAAACTTTTAAAGGTTAAGGTTTTAGATCGAAGCTTATCTGATGATGAAATGCAAAAACTGCTTAGAAAAGGGGCGAAAATAACGGGACACAGTTTAGAGGAGATGCATTATTTGATCTTTCAGAAAACCTTATCCAACACGGCATACAAACTCGACCATGACCGGATTACAATTCTGCACAAGGATGGTCATGCCAATGATATTTCGGACGCGGCATCGTTATTTAACTTTTCAGGCATGGATGCTAAAGAAACCAAGCACTTTCTATACATGCCTCCAGAGGTTCCATTTCATTAGTTCTTGTTAATAACTACCGATATTCCAAGCCATACAACCAAACGATCAAACTACTTTTGAAACTTTAAAGAAAAGGCAAACTCTACTTTTACGTCCTGATTCAGAACATGAAATTCACTGCAAAACAAATAGCTGAAATGTTGGATGGGAGCGTTGAGGGTAACCCCAATCAATCGGTTAGTGATCTATCGGCTATTGAAAGTGGAAAACCCGGTACGCTTACCTTTTTAGCGAATCCGGCCTATGTTGAATACATCTATTCTACAAAGGCATCGGTTGCCATCGTAAGCAGCACTTTTAAGCCCGAGAAAGATTTTCCATCAGAACTTACCTTGATAAAAGTGACTGACCCGCGTCTGGCTTTTTCAAAATTGATGGAAGCCTATGGTCAAATGCTCAAAAAAGCACCCGGAGTGCATCCAAGTGCAGTGGTTGATGAGTCGGTAGTTTTAACCGAGTCCACTTACATTGGCCCATTTGTCGTCATCGAAGACGGAGTTAAAATCGGTAATAACGTGCAAATCGGTGCGCATAGTTTTATAGGCCGCGGTTCAGAAATTGGCAAAGAGGCCATCATTCATGAGCGGGTTCACATTGGAAATAGAACCAAAATCGGTAAGTCGGCAATAATTCAACCGGGCGTAATAATCGGTGGCGATGGATTTGGGTTTGCACCAAATTCAGAAAACGAGTATCAAAAAGTCGTCCATTTAGGAAACGTAATTATTGAAGATCATGTTGAAATCGGAGCAGGAACCAGCATTGATCGTGGCACCATTGGCAGCACCATTGTTCGCAAAGGTGTTAAACTGGACAACCTGATACAAATAGCGCACAACGTAGAAATTGGCGAAAACACTGTAATTGCTGCTCAAACAGGTGTGGCAGGCTCTACTAAAATTGGAAAAAACTGCATGATCGGTGGTCAGGTCGGTATTATTGGACACATCAGCATTGCAGATGATGTGAAAATTGCCGCCCAATCAGGAATTGGCGGCAGCATCAAAACTAAAGGACAAGTCGTTCAGGGGTCACCGGCCATGCCCATTGGTGATTTTAAACGAGCGTATGTTCATTTTAGGAAGCTCGATCAAATGGCTGAGAATATTGATCGCCTGTCAGCTTCACCATCAAAACGTAGCAACAATGGCTGAAAATCAAAGAACTTTAAAAGCCCCGTTTACCATTGAAGGGGTAGGATTGCATACCGGAAAAACAACCAAGCTTACCGTATTGCCTGCACCGGCTGATACCTGGTATGTTTTTAAGCGCATCGATCTGGAAGGAGCACCCAGCGTAAAAGCTGATGTGGACAATGTGATCGCTACAGATCGAGGCACAACGCTTGGCAATAAAGATTTTCAGGTAAACACGACCGAACATATTTTGGCTGCGTTATACGGCATGGGTGTGGACAACGCCATCATCGAAATGGATGGAGCTGAAGTTCCAATTCTTGACGGTAGTGCAAAATATTTTGTAGAAGCCATCGCAAAGGTCGGTTTGATCGAGCAAGATGTTGAAAAGGATTACTTCATTCTAAAGGATAACATCACCTTCGAAGACCCTGAGCGTGAAGTGGAAATGTTGGCCGTGCCCTCACCTGACTATCGCATTACGGTGATGGTTGATTATCGCTCGCCATTGCTTGGTACACAGCATGCCAGCATGTACAACATCAAAGAGTTTAAAGATGACTTTTCGCGGTGCCGGACGTTTGTGTTTTTAAGAGAATTAATGCAATTGGTGAGTAACGGATTGATAAAAGGAGGTGATGTTGACAATGCAATCGTAATGGTTGACACTGACACTTCCGAAATGACTGAAGAAGATAAAAACCGCTTGGCGGCCACATTTAATCGCGATAAAAGCGAACTGGAAGCTGTGGGAATCGGCATTTTAAACAATGTTAAACTGCATTTTCCAAACGAACCGGCCCGACATAAACTGTTAGACATTGTTGGTGACCTCGCCTTAATCGGAAAGCCGATTCAAGGGCACATTTTGGCGGCTCGTCCCGGACACACTACCAACATAGCTTTTGGTAAAATGCTGAAGGATTTGATAAAGAAAGAAGAACGATCTGCGCCTTTGTTTGACCTCAATGCGGATGCGGTATATGGCATTACGGAAATAAGCCAGATGCTTCCTCATCGCTACCCATTCTTATTAATTGACAAAATTATTGAGATGGGAGATAACCACATTGTGGGCGTGAAGAACGTTACAATGAACGAGGAGTTTTTTCAGGGTCACTTCCCCGGAAACCCGGTAATGCCAGGTGTTTTGCAGGTGGAGGCGATGGCGCAATGTGGAGGAATTTTGGTGATGAGTCAAATAGAAGACCCCTGGAATTATGAAACATTATTCGTTAAAATAGATAAGGTCAAGTTTAAACGGAAAGTTGTTCCCGGTGACACACTGGTTTTTAAGTTAGAATTAATTGCTCCGATCAAAAGAGGTTTGGTGAGCATGAGAGCTGCGGCATACGTTAGAAATCAACTGGTAGCAGAAGGTGAGTTGATGGCACAAATTATTAAAGTGAGGAATGATGAGCGAGTTAAGAGCCAACATACATCCTAAGGCTAAATTAGGTAAAGATGTTGTTGTAGAGCCGTTTTCCACGGTGTATGATGACGTAGAAATCGGTGATGGCACTTGGATAGGTCCTAATGTTACAATCATGGATGGTGCTCGAATAGGAAAAAATTGTAAAATATTTCCCGGTGCCGTCATTTCTGCGATCCCTCAGGATTTAAAGTATGCAGGAGAAGAAACGTTGACCATCATCGGAGATAATACTACTATAAGGGAGTGTGTAACCATCAATAAAGGGACAGTGGATGCCTATAAAACGGAAGTTGGTTCGAACTGCTTACTGATGGCCTATGTGCATGTTGCGCATGACTGTAAAGTTGGTAATAATGTGATTCTCGCCAATTGTGTGAACCTTGCCGGACACATCGCTATTGAAGATTTTGCCATATTAGAAGGCATGGTTGCGGTGCAGCAATTCGTTCGAATAGGGTCTCATTCTTTTATTGCGGGAGGCTCTTTGGTGCGAAAGAACGTTCCCCCATATGTTCGAGCGGCTCGGGAGCCGTTGAGCTATGTGGGCATTAATGCGATCGGTTTAAAACGAAGGGGCTACAGTGAGGAAGATGTGAATGCCATCGAACAAATTTATCGATTGATTTTCGTTCACAACCGCATAACATCCAAAGGTTTAATAGCTGTTCGTGAGCAGGCGCCTGAGTCAAAATTTAAGACAGAAATCCTTGAGTTTTTTGATTCGTCAACAAATGGCGTAATGCGCGGATCAACCTAATGTTTTCATGAAAATTAAAGCATCGAACATCGGAAAAAAATACGGACGCCACTGGATTTTTAGAAATGTTAGTGCCGTTTTTGAACAGGGAAACGTCTATCCGGTAATAGGAAATAATGGAAGTGGAAAAAGTACTTTTTTGCAGGTTATTTCAGGTTTTGTAACCGCCAACGAAGGTAAGCTCAGTCATGTGGTCAATGGTGGCTCGATAGCGGTTGAACAATGGTATAAGCACATGACCATGGCCACCCCATACCTCGATCTTTTTGAAGAGTTAAACGTTGATGAAACCATTTACATTCATGAAAAGCTGAAACCATTATTAATCTCCTCGGAAGCTATAATAGCGGAAATAGATCTTGAAAATCACCGTTCAAAACCGCTTAGCACATTGAGCTCGGGAATGAGGCAGCGGTTAAAACTTGCCCTTGCCTTGTATTCTGATGTGTCGATGATATTGCTTGATGAACCTTTAACCAATCTTGATAAAAGGTGGAGTGAATGGTATAATGAAAAAATTGATGTTTTTAAAAAAGAACGCATCACCATTATTTGCTCCAACAGCAACGATCAGGAATTGAGAATGGCCAATCAAGACCCTATTACCATGGGTTTATAATACATTTCCTATTCATGATCATTGATAATGGTTAAATCACCTCTTAAGTCAGGGAAGTTATTAGATGTAAGGATGTAATAATAAACTCCCGAACTAACATTCATTGGAACCCACTGGTTTCGGTATGGCTTGGACTCAAATATTTTTTGTCCCCATCGATTATAAACCGTCAGTCTTGCATCATCAAAATTATTGATGCTCTCTATGTAGAATGCGTCATTGATTCCGTCTCCATTGGGAGTGATTACATTTGGAATTGAAACACAAGGATCAATGGTGATGTTGAGTGTATCAGTGGTAGCATTTCCGCAATAATCATTCACCGTGATGAAATGTGTGTTTTCAAATCTTGAGATTACCTTAAATTCAGCAGAATCTATTTTCTCAAACGTCTCTCCAAGTAGAGGCTCATTCAAACTAATCCATGTATAGCGATAGTCTCCTGCGCCACCTCTTGCATAGGCTTTTATAATGTACTCATCTCCAAAGCAAAGCTCAGTGCTTCCGCTTACCGCTAATTCAAGGGGCGCGTATTCGGGTATTTCAATCAGGCCAGATGCATCAATCTGGCTACCGCAAACATCTGTTATCGTAAGTCCGATCGTTTGGGTAACACTGGCTTCAAACGTGATCACAGAGTCCGTGTCACCTGTAGACCAATCATAAGTATATGGTCTCAGGCCACCTGATAGTTGAGGTTTAAGTGTAAATCCGGTTCCCGAACAACTACCTTCCTCAGTAGGAAGGAACAACGAGAGTGAATCAACCTCAAATGCATCTACAAAAAATGCGGTGTTAAATTCTCGTCCGCAAGCATCTGATATCCAAAAGGAAATAGTAGTATCCTGATTAATCATAATTGTTAACGTTGAATCATCATCAAACTGAGGGTTGTTCGCATCCCACGAATATTGATAAGGCCGAATACCACCCTTAGGCCCGGGGTTCACAAATAGCTCAGCACCGATGCAAAAGCGGGAAGTATCAGGAAAACTCACCTCGAATGAATTCGGAATTTTTACTCCGAGCAGAGCTGTGTCACTCACAATTCTTCCACAAGCATCGCTAATAAAAAGAACGATTTGTGACGTACCTGAAACCTCCACCAGAGTAGAAGACGTTGTATCTCCATTGCTCCATAAATAAGATAACGGAACTGAGCCAAATTCCACGTTAGCCTCCAATAAAACACTATCTCCTTCACAATTGACAAGGCTGTCGTTTATAATTTCAAGTACTGGATCGTCTTCATAATTTTTAAATACCAACACGGTGTCATAAAAAGTTTTGATCATACAGCTGTCTTGCACGGCTACAATAAATGTATCTATTCCACCATTGGGTGAAAGAGTGATGGATATGGAGTCACTGGTTTGGCCATTGTTCCACAGGTATGAATAGGGTGGAGGTCCACCGCTATTCACAGTTACCCAAAGATTGAGCGAATCAGGAGGGCAGGTAAAAGAGGTGTCAGGAGGACCCGATAAATCCAGCTGTGCAGTGTCATAAATGTATAAAGCTCCTTCACTAATAAAAGTGTCGCCACAAGCTGTGACGCTTATTGCCTGAATGATAAAATTCTCAATCCCCTCGTTCATTCCATCTGCATAAGGCGTGATCACAATCGTTGAATCAAATTTACCGGGTAAAAAGACAAGGCTATCTGGAATCGTGTCAAAATCCACTCCATTTGTGGCTGTCCCGGAAAACAACAAATAGGTGATGGAGGTGTCGCTGGCATCTCCGCGTGAGAATAATATTTCTGCCTCGCCACAACCTTCATTGATAGA
>JBBDRU010000289.1:0-18698 GCA_040905305.1 Salibacteraceae bacterium
AAGTGGCGTTGTTCATATCAACATCAATAAAATGAAACTCCATACGCTCAGGCGTATCTTTCATTTTTTGTGGAGTTGCCATTATACGTAATTGATCATCCTCTTGATTGTATTTGCCTGTACCCCAAAGTTCAGTCTCATTATTGAACACAACTTCCCAGGCACCTTCCTTTTTAGGAAGGATGAATAGTGAATACTCTCCTTCAGGAAGAGTTTGGTCACCAATGATAATATCGCTAGTTGTAGTAAAAAGCGTGGCTTTATTGGCTCCGGCTCTCCACAATTTACCGTAAGGAACAAGGTCACCCCAAATGGTTCTGTTTTTAACACCTGGACGGGAGTAAGTGATGGTTAGATCGGTTAATCCTACCCGTTGTTCAACCTTGGCCATCGGGCTGGGTTTTGGTAAATCTTGTGCGCTAATACCAAAGCTTAGCACGATTCCGAGACTTAACGTTGTAATTGATCTTTTCATAAAATCTAAAATTTAAATTGATTTAGAGATAAAAAAAGCCGGCATGACCGGCTTGATACTTTATTGAAACTGTTCGTAGGCGATTTTGTCTTTAACATAATGACCATCTTCCAGCTTTTGTTTGATTTTTATAAATGTTTGAATAGTGTATTCCACATCTTCTTCGGTATGCACAGATGTTGGAATAAGCCTAAGCATAATAGTGTCTTTTGGCACAACCGGATAAATAACCATTGAACAAAAAATACCATAATTCTCTCTCAGGTCTAAGATAACATTTGCTGCTTCAAACGGTCCTCCATTCAGAAAAACAGGTGTTACCGGTGAGTTGGTGCGTCCGAGGTTAAATCCGTTTTCAACCAACTTGGTCTGAAGTGATTTTACAACTTTCCAAAGGTTGTCCTTAAGTTCTGGAAGTGTACGCATCAACTCTAATCGCTTCAAAGCACCGATTACTAATGGCATAGGAAGCGATTTTGCAAAGATTTGAGAACGTGTATTGTATCTGAGGTATTCAATGATTTTTTCTTCAGACGAAATAAAAGCACCAATGAGTGCAAAAGATTTGGCGAAGGTTCCAAAGTAAACATCAATTCCATCCATGCATCCCTGCTCTTCACCTGTTCCGGCTCCAGTTGGCCCCATCGTGCCAATTCCGTGTGCGTCATCTACGAATAGCCTAAAGTTAAACTGATCTTTAAGCTCAACGATCTCTTTCAACTTACCCTGATCACCAGCCATTCCAAACACACCTTCGGTAATAACTAAAATACCACCATTGGTATCTTCAACCAACTTTGTAGCCCGCTGCAATTGCACCTTCAGGCTTTCCATATCATTATGCTTGTAAACGAAACGTTTTCCAACATGCATTCTCATACCATCCATGATACAAGCGTGAGATTCACTGTCATAAACGATCACATCATTTCGATCAACCAGCGCATCAACCGTAGAAGCCATTCCTTGATATCCATAATTCAGGAGAATGGTATCTTCTTTCTTAACATAAGCACTCAATTCATTTTCAAGCTGTTCGTGCTGGTTTGAGTTTCCAGACATCATTCGAGCTCCCATTGGATAGGCCAGACCCCAGTCTGCGCTCGCTTGCGCATCTGCTTCCCGAACCTCAGGATGATTCGCTAAACCCAGGTAATTATTCAAACTCCAGGTAAGTACTTCCTTACCACGAAACATCATTTTGTTGCTGATTGGACCTTCCAGTTTTGGAAAAAAGAAATATCCATGACCTACTTGACTGTACTGGCCTAATGGACCTTTGTTTTCTTTGATTTTCTCAAAAATATCTTTCATATAATGAGATTTGGTTTAGTTGTATTTAGCCGACAAAGGTAGCATTATGAGGTTGTCAATATTTGCAGTCTTGTTGAATACCTAAGCATTTATTAACACGTTAAACGTAAACTTACCTTTAGATTTGCACGTTTATGAAACACATTAATGGCATCGTTGTTCTGATCTGTATTGTTTTTCTGTCTTCATGCACTGAATACCGAAAAGTGTTGAAAAGTACAGACATGCAATATAAGTATGACATGGCTTTAAGCTACTTCAAGGATGGTAAATTTGTCAAAGCCTATCCTTTGCTGGAAGAGCTTTATATTGTTTATAGGGGAACGGATAAAGGAGAAAAAATCGCTTATTACCAAGCTAGATGTGATTTCAAGATGGAGGATTATATGCTTGCAGCCCATCGATTTGGTCAATTTTATAAAAATTACCCGAATTCTGAATACAAAGAGCAAAGCCAGTTTATGTCAGCATTTTGCAACTATAAGCTCTCCCCAAAGTGGTCACTTGATCAACGAGATACCTATCGTGCTATACGCTCGTTACAGTTGTTTACCATTGATTACCCAAACAGCACTAAAATCGACAGCTGCAATACCTTGCTGGATGAGCTTAGGTATAAGATTGAATATAAAGAATACAGAGCAGCGAAGTTGTTTTTCAACATGGAGAACTATCAATCGGCTCAGGTCTCTTTTGACAGCTTCATTAAAGAGTATCCAGCCTCAAAGTACCGTGAAGAATGTTGGTTCCTGAAGCTGAAATCGGGCTATTTGCTTGCAGCAAATAGTGTTGACGATAAAAAATTAGAAAGAATTGAGCTTGCTAAGGAAGCATACGTTAATTTTGTCGATCGTTTTCCGCAGAGTAAGTGGTTAAAACAGGCCGGTGAAATGTATGATGCTTTGCAAAAACTAGAGGAAACTACGAAAAATATAAGTTGATAATATGGACTCATTGAAAGAATATCAGCGCATGGAAGCGCCTTCGAGCATTGTTACACGTAATGTTGAGAAGTTAGAGGAGAAATGTGGTAATACCTACGAAGCGATTTCCATTATTTCAAAACGAGCAAATCAAGTCGGAACAAAACTAAAGCACGAGGTTGATGCTAAACTGGAAGAGTTTGCTTCCGTTACGGATAGCCTTGAAGAGATTTTTGAAAACCGTGAGCAAATTGAGATTTCAAAGATGTACGAGCGGTTGCCAAAACCATCTGCTTTAGCACTTGAAGAGTTTTTAAACGATAAAGTTTATTACAGAAGAGTAGAAGTAGCACCGGAAGTAGATGGTGTTTCTACTTCTATTGAGTCTTGACCCTAAACTTTAATGCTGAAGGGAAAAAAGATACTGCTTGGAGTTTCAGGTAGTATTGCTGCATATAAAACGACCACTCTCACAAGATTGTTGGTCAAAGCCGGAGCCGATGTGCGTATTGTAATGACGCCATCGGCTCTGTCTTTTATTACACCGCTTACGTTATCAACATTATCCAAAAACCCCGTTTATTCTGCCTATGTAACCGATGAAGAAAAGGGTGTTTGGACAAATCATGTCGAACTTGGTAAATGGGCTGATTTGATGTTGATTGCACCTCTGTCGGCCAACACACTATCCAAAATGGTATGTGGGGAGTGTGATAACCTGTTGATGGCCGTTTATTTATCTGCTACATGTCCGGTTATGGTCGCTCCTGCAATGGATATGGACATGGCCGAGCACTGGACGACATTGCAAAACCTGGAGCAATTGGCCAATAAGGATTGTAAGATATTGTCTTTTGCTGATGGAGAGCTTGCCAGCGGATATACCGGAAAAGGACGAATGCAGGAGCCGGAGGATATATTTAAAGCGGTTATTGAGTTTTTGGTGCCTTCAACTAATTTGCGTGGAAAGCATATCATTATAACAGCCGGCCCAACGCATGAGGCGATAGATCCAGTTAGGTACATCGGAAATAATAGCTCAGGTAAAATGGGTTTTGCACTGGCAGAAACTGCCGCTGAAATGGGAGCATATGTTACTTTGATTTCAGGACCAACATATCTTGATACGCCCTCTGGCGTGAAGCGAATCGATATTGTATCGGCTGAACAATTATTTGAGCAGGTAAAAATGAATTTTGGAGGTGCTGATATTCTGATAATGGCTGCTGCAGTTGCAGACTATCGTCCGAAGGAAGTTGCTGAAGAAAAACTGAAAAAGGAAAAGCAAGCACTTAACACCATTGAGTTGGTTGAAACAACGGATATTCTTGCATATTGCGGAAACACTAAAAAACACCAGCGACTTGTAGGGTTTGCGTTAGAAACAAACGATGAACTTAACAATGCACGAAAAAAGTTGAAAAATAAAAAGCTAGACATGCTCGTTTTAAACTCACTTCGTGATGAGGGTGCCGGATTTGGAACAGACACAAATAAGGTAACATTTGTGTTTCCTGATCGGGAGAAGTTTGGCGAGCTAGTATCTAAAAAGACAGTGGCAAAAGATATATTAAATGAAGTGGATGCGTTTTATTAGTCTCTTTATGGTTGGCTTTTTTGTGGCTTCTTTCAACTCAAAGGGGCAGGAGCTGAATTGCCAGATTCAAATCAACAGCCAGCAAATTGCCATTGGCGACCAGACCATTTTCGATCAAATGCAGCGTTCTATTTATGAATTTATGAACAATAGACGCTGGACGGAAGATAAATTTAAACCTGCTGAACGCATCGATTGCAGTATTTTGATTCAAATCGATAAACGACAGTCCACCGATCAGTATGAAGCAACATTTCAAATATCATCTTCGAGGCCTGTGTATGGTAGCACCTATTCATCCACGATGTTTCGATATCAGGATGAGGGCGTTAGGTTTAAATATGTGCAGTTTGATGTGTTGGATTTCTCCCTCAATGCTTATATCTCAGAATTGACCTCCGTTTTGGGCTTTTATGCCTACGTTATTTTGGCCATGGACTATGATTCTTACGCTCCTGAAGGTGGTCAGGATAACTGGCAAAAGGCACAACAGATTGTCAGCAATGCTCAAACGGGTGGTGATGCTTCTTGGCAAAGTTTTAGTTCGAGAAGTAATCGCTACTGGTTGGTTCAAAACTACCTTGATAATAGGTTTGAGCCGCTCAGACAGTGTAATTACGTCTATCATAGAAAAGGTTTTGATATGATGGCTGAGAATGTTCAAAAGGGAAGAGGCCAGGTATTGAACGCCTTAAAGTTGATAGAAAAGGTGCATCGTGCAGAACCTAATGCTTTTAATACACGGTTGTTTTTTACCGCCAAGAGCGATGAGATTATTAAAGTTTTTTCTGAAGCCGAGGCGAGTGAGGTAAACGAACTAAAAACATTACTTCAAACCATCGATCCTGCAAATTCTAACAAGTATAGCGATATAGGAAAATAGCAATTAGAGACGCTACCTATAATAGTTTGGTTTCTATTCTGATTATTTGGCTTTCTAAAGTTCGATGAACCGGGCATTTATTGGCGATTTCCAAAAGTCGTTCGCGCTGTTTTTTGTCCAAGTTTCCGATGAATTCAACACTCCTCAAAAAGGTGTCGATTTTAGCATTGCTTGAAATCGAGTCTTCAGCATGTTTTTTTTCATGGTTTATGTGCACCCTGCATTCTTCCAAAGGCCAATCCTTTCGATCAGCATACATCTTTACGGTCATGGCTGTGCACGTTGCAAGCGCACTCGAAAGCAGTTCATAAGGACTTGGGCCATAATCGTGTCCACCAACATCTGACGGCTCATCCGCAATAATCTTGTGTTTTCCAACTTGCACAAGGGTTGTAAACCCGTTTTCTTTTTGGGAAGAGGCAACTACCTGATGATCCGTTTTCAATGTTTTAATCTCGGGGCGTGGAATGTATTTTGTTACCCAGGTTCCAATCAACTCTCCAACATATTGAGCATGTTTTGCATCAGAAATCATATGATCGGCCCCATCTAATGTGATGAAACTTTTTGGGTGATGGGCGTGCTGATAGATTTCTGCAGCATTTTCAATTCCAACAATTTTATCTTGAGGGGAGTGAAGCAATAAAAGGGGGCGTTTTAAGCGCTTCAGGTTAGGGAGGAAGTCGTGCTTTTTAAGGTCTTCAATGAATTGTTTCTCAATCTTAAATGTACGCTGACCAATTATTATATCTGCTTTGCCTTCATCCTTAATTTCATCCAATTTATGGTCCATCAGGTTGGTGACATGAGCTGGTTTTGCCGGTGCTGCAATACTTACAATGGCTTTTATTTCCGGAAGCTCAAGTGCCGCTCCAATCGCAGCTGTTCCGCCTAATGAATGACCAACGATGAGTTCTGGGGCTTGGTAATTTTCTGAGAGAAAATGATATGCGCTGATAATGTCATGAAGGTTAGATTGAAAATTGGTTTTTTCAAATGAACCATCGCTATCACCAATACCCGTGAAGTCAAATCGTAATACGGCAATACCGCTTTGGGTAAGTGATTGCGTAATGCGCCTTACGGTTGAGATATTCTTCCCGCAAGTAAAGCAATGCGCGAAAATCGCAAAGGCATAAGGCGATTGATCAATGGGGTATTCAATAACTCCGGATAAAACCTGATCATTTCTTCCCTTAAAGGTTATTGATTCCTTTGATTTTGACATATTAAATATCTTCTAAAACCGAAATGAGGTCAGACCGTTTTACGGGTTTAATAATGTAGTCTGTTACTTCGCTATATTCTTTTGATCTGGATATGTCGCGATCATCGAACGAGCTGCTCACCAAATAAAGCGTGATGGATTTCTTGATTTTGGGCGATAGCATTTTAAATTCTTCCAAAAATCGCCAGCCATTCATGATTGGCATATTGATATCTAGAAAAACTATATCGGGCAAGTTGTCTGTATCCTCTTTGTGGTTAAGGAAATAATCGAGCGCTTTTCGGCCATCAGAAAACATAGTGACCCTCTCCACCATGTTTGTGTGTTTCAGCTCTTTCTTTAGCAGAAACTGATAGATATCATCATCATCGATTACAAAGACCTTCATCTGCAAATACGCTTTGGAAATATTATAATGTCAACTTGTCCTGAATACTGTCAACAATGCCATACTTCATGGACTCTTCAGCATTCATCCAATAATCCCGGTTGAAATCCTTCATGACCTTGTCAAATTTTTGGTTGCAATTATCAGCTAAAATTTGAGCGCTCAATTCTTTGGTTTTAAGGATTTCTTTGGTTTGAATCTCAATATCGGTTGCTGTACCCTGAAATCCGCCTAAACTCGGTTGGTGAATCATCACTCGCCCGTGTCTAAAAATTTTGCGGGAGCCCTTTTCTCCACCAGATAACAAAATGGAACCCATGGATGCAGCTAATCCCATGCATATCGTGTGAACAGGTGAGCTGATAAGGTTCATGGTGTCGTAAATGGCCATACCTGCCGTAACATAACCTCCCGGTGAGTTGATGTAAAAATCTATTGGTTCACCTGGCTTTTCGGCCTCAAGGTAAAGCAACCGGTCGATAACGTGTCTGGCAGAATCATCATCAACACCTCCCCAAAGAAAAATCATCCTCTTGTCGAGGTATTTTTGATTGATTATTTGTTGGTCAGACTTTTTGTCTTTTCCCTCTTCTTTCTTTCCGTTAAGCGTAAACTCACCCATAATTTTATCTAATGTTTAATGCTTCAAACTAATGCATTTTTATTGAAAAATGGGGCGACTTTTTTTGCTTTGTTGCAATTACAATTCACGAACCTTAATAGGGGTCGATATTCATCGTGTTATAAGACCCGTCAAAAATGCTCATTACCTCATTTGACTCTAAATTCATCTTGCTTGAATTCATGATGAACGTCTCAATATTCAGCTGGTTAAAGTAAACCGTTTTACCATCTGCTGAATACCTCGGAAAAAGGTTTATGAAATCATTGTTAAGCAAATTACGTTCTGATCTGCTTTCCAGATCGAGCGTTCTTAAGGACCATTTTCCTATGCCCAAATAATCGGGCTCGGTAAGCGATTCAAATACAATATGCTCGCCATCAGGCGATATGTGAGGATGATGGTCAGAAAAATCATTAAACGTCAATCGTTCTTCATTTCCTGAAACTATGTCTATTCGCACGATTTCATAGTTGTCCTCTTTGTTATCCTCGCCTTCAGGAATGGTTGAGCAGTAAATAAAACCATCGTCAATACTGAAAATTGGATCCAGGTAATTCACATCATCTCTTTGGCTTACGCGTTTGGGATTCGTGCCTTGGTTCTCGGTGATATAAACTTGCCAGCTTCCGATGGATGACTCTACTGCGGTCAGTACGATTTGTTCTCCATCATTTGACCAATCTGCCATCCCTTGCTTTGACCAATCGTAACTACCACTTTTGATCAGTGTGGAAACACTTTGTCCACCGCTGTTCATGAGCATCAAATCAGCGTTTTCAAAATCATTTACGTCACGACTGCTTTTAGATTGATAGAACAAAATTTTGTCTGAATTGCGATTGTATCGTGGCCACCACGAATCAACCTCATCATCATCGGTTAATTGTCTGCTGGTTTCAGCCTCATAACTCCATATTTCAAATTTCCCGGATTCGTTAGATGCATAAACAAACCCGGTCGGATTGACCTCATTAGGATCGTTGACCGGGATTTCTGGTGGAGCGAAATCAGTGTCTTTATTGCAACCAATAAGCGTTGCAAGACAAATTGCCAGAACTGAATAGATAGTTTTTTTGATCATTGCGTTTAAGACGTTCGATTCTCTAAATGGGTTAGCTGTTTAAAAGAAGAGTTCTAATTTAATCAATATTGAGTACAAGATGCAAATTCTTGCGTAATCTTGCCACCTTGGCTGATTCTTTTAAATATGGTGTTCCTGCGGGGCTATTTGCCTTTGCTATATTTCTTCTTCAGTTTTTGTTTCTCCCGAATTTGGATGTTTTGTGGAGGTGGTTTGGAGTGTCGATCATCGTTTTAGCATTCATCCTGTTCAATACGAAAATGCGAAACAAGGCGTTTTTTCCTTTTCGGTTTGCTTTCCTCAGCGGGTTTAACAGCATTTTTGTGATGGTTGTTGTGCAGGCCTTACTCATATTGCTTTTCTCGGCTCAAGTGTTGCCTTCTGCGCCTGATCCGAAATTGGAACTGAAATGGAAGTTTTATCAGGTATTTACAGAATCTTTGGGATTTATGTTTGCCGCCTTGATCGTCAATACAGTTTTAGCATTCACTTTTAAAAAGAAATCATAATCGATGGATAAACCACTAAGCACAAAAAGCTGGAACGAAATAAAAGCAAATGACTCATGGATGGTCTTTAAAATCATGGCTGAGTTTGTTGAAGGATTTCAGACCTTATATAAAATTGGCCCGTGCGTGAGTATGTTTGGGTCGGCACGTATAACGGAAGAGCATCCATATTATGCGATGGCTGAAGAAACCGCTTTTCGAATAACGCAAGAAGGCTTTGGAGTGATTAGTGGTGGAGGTCGAGGAATCATGGAAGCGGCAAACAAGGGAGCGAGACGTGGTCAGGGGAAATCGGTTGGGCTAAACATCGAGCTGCCTTTTGAGCAGGAAGCCAACGCATACATTGATAAGGATAAGTTATTGCATTTTGACTACTTCTTTGTGAGGAAGGTCATGTTCATGAAATATGCTCAAGGTTTCGTAGTGCTGCCAGGAGGGTTTGGAACAATGGATGAGTTTTTTGAGGCGTTGACCTTAGTTCAGACTGGAAAAAGCGATCGTTTTCCGATCATCTTAATGGGAAAAGAGTTTTGGAAAGGATTGCTAGACTGGGTGAAAACCAGATTGATCGATGATAAAATGATCTCGGCTCAGGATTTAGATTTAGTTACGTTATGCGACTCACCAGAAGAGGCTGTGGCTGCCATCAGAGATTTCTATTTGAGGTCTGTCATTAGACCAAACTTTTAACCAATTAACAAATTTCTGTTTGTAATTGTAGGAAGGGGTGCTGAATAGCCCATGGATTCAAGGGTAGATTTGTTTTCCAAGGAAATCAATCCCTTGGACTTATGATAAAGCAGCTCATTCTCTATTTCAACCTCTTCGCGCTTTCGATGATAACGATTTTTTTATCAGACGGAATTGAGATAGAGACCAACCTCCCGAAGGAGCTGGTAAAAGATTCAACTTACATCGTAGAAGTCGTTATTAAAAAAGGTAGTCTCTTTGGCTTTGCTAAATATCAACAAGACTTCCCAGAAGGCTTTGATGCCAAACCTGTAGAAACGTCAGAGGCGAGTTTTACCTATGCTGATGGTAAAATGAAATTTATTTGGATGGCACTTCCTGAGGTTGATGAAGTGAAAATATCTTATGCTGTTACTGCTTTTGACGGTGCGCCTGCCGAAGCCTTGGTTGAGGGCAAGTTCTCCTATATTTCAGACAACCAGCGAAAGAGTTATGCTATTCCCAATCAAACCATTCGCGTGATCTCTGATGAGCCGATAGAAGAGCAAGTTCCTGTTGTGGCCGATGTAAGTCGAAAGGTGTCTAAGGTAAAAGACAATCTTTTTCAGGTTGATCTGACCATTAATAAACAAGGTGTGTACGGTTTTTCCAAGTTGGAGGAATTTTTACCGGATGGTGCAGAAGCTGAAGTGATCAATAATCAAAAGGCGGTGTTTAGTCAGGTTGATGATCGCGCAAAATTTGTTTGGATGAGCATCCCCGATGACGAAGCCTTGAACATTTCCTATACGGTCAAATCAAACGAAGATATTTTAGAACAATTGAAAAACATGGAAGGCAACTTCGCTTTTCTTGATGAAAATGAAACGAAAACGGTTGCCATAATAGGTGATGGGTCAACACCTACCATCGCTGATAATACAACTTCTGAACAGGTCGAGGAATCACAGGTTGAGGAAGATGTAGCGGAGGAAGAAGTGGCTGAGCAAACGGAGCAACCGGATGAGGTAGAAGAGATTGCTGAAGCGCCTGAAGAGGTTGAAATGATTAAGGATGAACCAGTTCAGGAACAAACTACGGCTATCCCTGAACCTGAAGGAGATCTCATTTATCGTGTGCAGATTGTTGCGGGACACAAATTGGTTGATGAAAACTACATTCAAAAGACCTATAAATACCAGGATGGCTTTATCACTGAGAATCATGAAGGTTGGATAAAGTATTTGGCAGAAGCTCAATTTGATGTTTACAAACAAGCGCGAGACAAACGAGAAGCTCTGATTGCTGCACAGCACAATTTTCCGGGACCATTTGTGACGGCTTACAATGCCGGGGAACGCATTACGGTGCAGGAGGCTTTGATGATCACAAACCAGCAATGGTTCAAGTAAGCATGCATAAAAATTGTTGCATGTTGTTGCTTTCACTACTTTAGCAGTTCCTATTTAACCAGATGTTTCGCCATGAGATTGTTTGAAAAGCGCTATAGCTTCTTGATACCGTGCATGATTGCCGTCCTTTCGGTTTTCATGACAGCTTCAGACGCAAGTGCTCAGGAAACCAATGAAAACGACTCTTCGGAAGCAGAAGTGTGGAATTTCCGCCCGATCATTGGAGTAGGAGGAGGAATGTTAAATTATCAAGGAGATTTAGTGGCTAATCGCGGATACTTTAATCCGTTTCAGAATAAATTAGGGTTGCAATTAAACGTATCTCAGCCGATCACCGGTTTCCTCGATATTAATTTTTATATGCTTTTTGGAGAGCTCGCAGCCGATGAGCGCACATTGGTCAGAAACCTAAATTTTAAAAGCCAGGTCACTGCCGGTGGTTTTAATGTTTCATACAACTTTGATCATCTGCTTAAATCGGATCGTGTGATCGAACCTTTTGTATCAGTCGGATTTGAAGCATTCGAGTTTTTAACAAAAACGGATTTGATCGATCAGTATGGAAATCCCTACAACTATTGGTCAGACGGAACAATTCGCAACCTGCCTGAAGAAAATATTTACCTTGAGTCTGCCATTGAAATAACAAGGGATTATCATTATGAAACGGATGTAAGGCAGCTTAATGCTGATGGTTTAGGAAATTACGCAGAACGTTCGTTTGCAGTGCCTTTTGGTTTTGGCGTTAACTTCATGATGAACAACAAGGTGAGCTACCAGATGGGAATGGAATACCATTGGACCTTCACCGATTACATCGATGGTATTACTGACGAGTCTCGTGGAGTGCGAAAAGGAAATCCACAGACCGATAAATTTTTATTCACTTTCCTTCGGTTGTCGTATGATTTAACACCTACTCCACATGAAAAGGCTCCGGATTTTTCAGGAGCCGATTTTGGTGATTCAGACTTAGACAGCATTCCAGATATGGCAGACCTTTGCCCCGATACTCCGCTCGGAGTTCAGGTTGATAGTGATGGTTGTCCGTTGGACGGTGATGAAGACGGCATTGCCGACTATCTGGATGATGAGCTTAACTCACCAAAAGGATCTGTTGTTGATGTGAATGGTGTTGCGCTTACGGATGCTATGATCGAACAGCTTTATTTGGAGTACACCGATGAATCCGGTGAATATTCACAATACACAAACGAGTCCTACTCGTTTGAAACTGCCGAACGAAAAACTATCAGGAAGAAGAAAAAATATTCTGTGAAAATCGGTGAGTTTGAAGAAGGAGTTAACGATAGCCTTGCCGGCCAATTACTTAGTATGCCTGATGTTACAACAAGGGTTACTGAAGATGGTAAAACCATTATTGAGGTCGGGAATTTTGAAAATTTACCCGATGCCGTTCAACGTAAAATTGATCTGGAAAGCAAGGGTATGGCCACTCAAGACCTGATTGAAACCAGTGCATCCGGCAGCGAGACAAGAGTGTCAAACATTGAACAGGACATGGTGTCAAGAGAGGTCTCCGGATTATCTGTTGAGGAAGCTGTTCAAAAGAATAAAACCCTCCCGCCACCTAAAAAGCTTATAAAGAGCAAAGATCAATACACGCTTGACCGTCCTATTGATGAGCGAAGTGTTACAAAGGCAAGTGATGAAACCTTTGGGGAAACAACGGTCTATAGAATTCAAATTGGTGCCTTTGCAAACAAGCTGTCAACAGATATTTATGATGACATTAGAGATTTATTGGTGATGACAACCGAAGATGGTCTTACGCGCTATTTTGCCGGTGCTTTCACTAACTATGAACAAGCGGCAGCGAGAAAAATTGACTTTCTTTCAAAAGGTTTTGATGGAGCTTATGTTGTGCCATTTAGAAATGGTAAACGGGTTGATTTAGAAAGTTCAGGGGCAACCCCAGCACAAAACGTAGTTCCTAAATCAAACGAGAGCTCTGCCAACTATGGTAAGGTCAAGTTTAAAGTGCAAGTCGGTGCATTCAAAGGCGATATTCCTTCTGATGTTCTAGATAAAATGATGGGGCTTGGACGAATTGATCAGCGTGAAGCGTCTGATGGTACAACAAAATACCTAACAGGAGAATTTAACAATTATGATGAGTCCAAGGCATTAAAGGAACAATTAATTTCGCAAGGTTTTCCTGATGCATCTATTGTTGCTGAGTTTGATGGTAAACTCATGACAGCAGAAGAAGGCATCAAATTGTTAAAGTAATATCTCATCCATGAAAAAATTAATGATCACAAGTGCGTTTGTTGCCTTCGGAATGATGGCAATGGCACAATCGGTAACTCCTGTTTCAGCTACCGCAAAAGAAGCTCCAACTGTTCAAGCTTCGGAAACAACAGATAAAAACACAGTATCAAAAGCTCATTGTGCTGATGGTAAAAAAGATGGAAAAGCTTGTTGCGATAAGGGCAAAAAGGCCTGCTGTGATAAAAAAGGTAAGGCGAAGAATGAAGAGAATGAAAAATCTTCGGCTACCAAAAACGACTAGCATAAATTACTCTTGAAATCCTTATAAGGTGGCTTATGGCCGCCTTTTTTTATTATGAAACAGTTCATCATTTTACCTGTTTTATTTCTGTTTCCGTTTCTGATCATTGCGCAGACAAACGAAATCGAAATCGTTTTTTACAACGTTGAAAACCTCTTTGATACCATCGATCAGGTCAATGTGAATGATGAAGAATTCACTCCGAACGGGAAGAAAGAATACGATTCATTTAAGTATTATAAAAAGCTGGAGAATCTCTCCAAAGTAATCAATGCACGATCTATTGAAGCCGAAATGGACTTACTTGGGTTATGCGAAGTGGAAAATTCAGAGGTGGTGCTTGCACTGGCCAAAAGGCTGAAAAATTCGAATGATTTCGAATTGGTGCACTTCGATTCTCCTGACCAGCGAGGTATTGATAATGCACTGCTGTATAATGTAAATCAGTTTGAATTAAAAGATGCAGGATTGGAGCCTATTGATCTAGGTTATTCCGAGCGTCCCACACGTGGTATTCTTTGGGTTGTTTTAGCGGAGAAACACACCGGTCAGTTGTTTTTGGTGTTTGTTAATCATTGGCCATCGCGGTATGGCGGAGCTGAGGAATCGAATTGGAAACGAATGCGGGCATCAGAAACCTTGGTCGAACTCATTCAAAAGCTCAGAAATCAGATTCCTGAAGCCATTGAAATAGTAATGGGTGATTTGAATGACTATCCTTATAATGAAAGTACTTTAAACCTTGAGCGATGCGATGATCAGAATGCACCCTGTTTAGTCAATATGCATAAACACTTTGTTGATGAGGGTGAAGGAACGTATGTTTTTCGCGGTGAATGGGGGGTGTTAGATCACATTCTTGTAAGCAGGTCATTGCTTCAAGCCGACCATATAATGTGGAAAGCCGAAGCCAACAGCGGTTCAACGATTTCGCATGACTGGATGATGTATGAAGATAAAAAATCTGGAGAGTTGTTTCCCAGCAGAAGCTTTGGTGGCTCGCATTATTACGGAGGTTTTTCAGATCATTTGCCTGTTCATTTAACCCTACGTTTAAAGAAAGCGGAGTAAGCATCAAGCGATGCAATTATTTAAATGTTAGAGAAGTGTGAATGAAGCACAGAGCATTTGAATTATCGGTAAATTCGAAACATGAAGCAGCTAGTTGTGCTTGTCTTAATAACGATTTCCTGTCTTGGAACCTTACGTTCTCAAAATGATATTCATGGTGATATTGAAAAGCTCGAACAGTTTTTAAGCAGTTTAGATAATGACTATGTCGATCAAATAGAGACAAGAAGCATTGTAGAAAAAGGGATTCGGAAAATGCTTGAGGAACTAGATCCCCACTCTGTTTACCTTGATCCAGAAGCCTACGCGCGTTCTAACGAACCATTGAAAGGGAAGTATAAAGGCATAGGCGTTCGGTTTTTGATGATTGATGATACCATGACCATTTTGGATGTTGTAGAAGGAAGTGGTGCTGAATTAGCAGGCATCAAATGTGGAGATCAAATAATCAAGGTAAATGAAGATACGGTTTCGGGTAGGAAAAAATCTGCCTCATCTATTTCATCAAGCATAAAAGATCAGGATGATAAGTCCATCGATGTAACCTTGATACGCAAACATCCAAAACGGTTGATCGATTCGTTTCTTATCATGAAGTCTGAATTGCCCATCAATAGTGTTGCTGCTTATTTTATGATAGAACCAAGGGTCGGTTACATAAAGCTTGAGCGTTTCAGTTCAAACAGTCTTAACGAGTTCAGAACAGCGCTGGATGCTCTCAAAAAAGAACGTGCCAAAACATTGGTGATAGATTTGAGAGGAAATGGAGGCGGTTACTTAAATGTTGCGATAAAAATCGTTGATGAATTTTTAGAGGATCGAAGGATGATTGTTTATACTGAGGGTGAGCACCAAAACAAACGTGAGGTTTTCGCCACTTCAGGCGGTCGATATACCAATGGCGAGTTGTATGTTTTGATCGATGCAAATTCCGCATCAGCCAGTGAAATTTTTGCCGGAGCCATTCAGGATTGGGATCGCGGTTTGATCATCGGAAGGAGATCCTATGGCAAAGGTCTTGTGCAGCGTACGGTTGAATTCAAAGATGGCTCTGCCATGAGATTGACCATTTCGCGATACTATACGCCTACAGGTCGTAGTATTCAAAGGTCTTATGAGAATGGAAGCGAAGCTTACCGCTTAGCCCTAAAAAGCAGAAAGCAGACCGGTGAGCTATTTTCCGCAGACTCCATTGATGTAATAGATAGTTTAATATTTTACACACCCAATCATCGAAAGGTGTATGGTGGCGGTGGTATTCAGCCAGATGTTTTTGTTCCGATAGATACTTCACTGAACAATGCCGTTATTTCTCAGATCAGGAGAAGAGCACTTTTTCAGGGCTTTGCTCTGGAAATGAAGAATAAAAAAGAAGAAATGTTACGTGCACAGTTTAGTGATGTAGCTGCATTTTTAGATGGTTATGCATTGCTTGATGAAGATATCTTTTGGTTAAAAGAATACCTCGAAGCTAAGGAGATTGAAGCAACGCTGGAAGAGTTAAATGAACATAGAGAAGCCATTGAAGAACAAATGAGCATTGCGTTGTCCAGGTATGTTTTTGGCCATCAGGCTTTCTATCAGGCTTTGGCATATTATGATAAGGATGTGGCTGCTGCAAGGAAAGAAATTGAACAAGGCACCTTCAGACAGCTAGGATTAAAATAAACAAAGTATAAATTCGCATAAAAATGAACGTATCATGAATGAACAAACAAAAAATTACCTTTTACTCGGAGTCGCAGGGCTAACTGTGCTCAACACCATTTTAATTTTCACACAGGACAATGGGTCAGGCAGAACCATTGAAACGTCTGCTTCGCAAAACGCATTGGTGGAAAGTCAACCTGATCGAAATAATTCTGATGCCCAGAATTTGAACCTTCAGGATCAAATGCAACAACAAATACAGCAGGAGCAAAATGCTGAGCCACCTAAGCCAGCCGGTCCACCAACCGAATTGGCATTTGCTCAAATGGATCATGATTTTGGTACTATTCAGCAGAACTCTGAAAACAAGCATATTTTTAAGTTCACCAATACCGGAGACAATCCTTTGATCATTCAAAGCGCAAAAGGTTCTTGTGGATGCACTGTGCCTAAGTATCCTAAAGAGCCTGTGGCTCCGGGTGCCACAGGTGAAATTGAAGTGGTCTATAAACCAGGCACTCAAAAAGGTAATCAAACCAAAACGGTTACGTTGGTGGCCAATACAGAACCTGCTCAAACCATCTTAAAGATCAATGCGATGGTTGAAGAAGTCGAAGGATAATCGCATTCGGATTTCGTTCCGAAGAAAATAATGCACAGAACAAAAGCCAATACCCGCTTTTTGATAGCGGTACTTTTGTTCTGTGCATTTTCATTTTCAGGCTTTTCACAATCTTATGAGAAGCGTTTTGTGAGAGGTGAATCGCTGACCTATGAAATCTTTTATTATTTCATGGGAGTTTGGATGGCCGCAGGTGATGTGACCTTTACCGTGGGTGAAAGTGATTTTGTTGGTACACCTTGCTATCACTTTAAAGGTTATGGAAAAACCCACAAACGCTATGATTGGTTCTATAAAGTGCGTGATACCTATGAGTCATATGCTTCAAAAGAAGACCTCAGGCCTTATCACTTTATCAGAGATGTGAGCGAAGGCGGCTTTTATTACCGCGAAGAGAATATTTACAATTACAACGATAGTAACGTTTACAGTGTGCTGAAGGTGAAGGAAAAGCCCCTACAACTCGATACTTTCCCCATAAAAAAGGGCGGTTTTGATGTCTTAGGTCTGGTTTATCACGCCCGGTCGATCGATTTTTCAGCCTATCGTATGGGAGATAAAATTCCCATTAGAATGGTGATCGATCGCGAAACATTTGATCTGCACATACGCTATTTGGGATCGGATATTTATGCTCATCCTGATTTTGGAGAAATCAATTGTTATGTGTTCTCCCCGCTTTTGGTGGAGGGATCTATATTTAAAGAAGGCGAAGGAATGAAAGTATATGTTTCCAAAGACCAAAACAGGATACCGATTTACATAGAATCTGAAATTCGTGTAGGGGAGATACGTTCAAAGTTGAAAGCTTATGAAGGGTTGAAATACCCTTTTCAACCTTAATAATCGTAGCTGATTTTGACCTTATCGGTTTTTGGATGACTTTGGCAGGTTACCACAAATCCTTCTTCCAACTCTTCATCGGTAAGCACGTGGTTCATTTCCATCTCTACTTCACCTTCCACCAATAGAGCCATGCATGTAGAACAAATCGCACTTCTACATGAAAAAGGCGCATCAATTCCTGCTTTTAGAGCCGCTTCAAGAATTGTTTCACTTCCTACCTGAATGATATTTTCTTTCCCGTCTAAAATGATCGTTACTTCTGCCATGGTATTTATTTTCTAAGTCTTAACCAACTTGGGTAGTAGTTGTTTGTTCGGTTTTCCATAACCTTTATCCATCCCAAGGTTCGTTGTTCAAAATTCACTGTTTGCCAGCCCAAATTGGTTTCTGGCGGCAAAGAAAGCGTTTCTTTTCTCAAAAAAGACAGAGACTCCTCTCTGGAATATGGATTTTTTTCTTTAACCCGCTCCGTCATTGCCAAACCGTGCAGCGGAATACAGTTTTTACCTTTCCATTGAAAAAATGGAAGTCCTATTGTTTTGAATTTCAAATCGACACCTTCAACATATTCCGAATTGGAAACAGCATGCCACTCATGGGCATTGAGGTGAAAGAGCTCAGATTCATTTGGGATGGCGGCCAGGTTTTCTGCCCAGCGCTGGTCGTGTTGTTCAAATTCAGGCGAACGTGCTGACCGTTTGTTTGATGGGAAATGTTCCTGGGATGTTTTTTGCAAGACCGACACAAATAAGCCTTCTCCGGTGGAAATACCTGGAAGAAGGTAATGCCCTAAAATGCCTTGAGAATAGGGAATACTAACCAGACTCTTTTCATACTTTGCCAAAGCAGGAGTGGCGATTTCAAACCCA
>JBBDRU010000290.1:0-18697 GCA_040905305.1 Salibacteraceae bacterium
CTTTGTCTTCGAGACTGTGTCTGCTCCGCATCCACACCTCAGACTGACGCTACGTTTGTTGAAAGTAGAAAACGTTCTTTCCGCTCTCACACTGTCTCTGATTTCCATCTTTTTTCTCCACCTTTATTGAGAAAAAAGCACGACCAAAATATCCATTCTTTGTCCCCATTACCTCGTTAACTTTGCCCGCTTGAAATTTGAATTGCAACATAGCGACATTCAGTCCTCGGCAAGGGCCGGTAAATTCACCACGGACCACGGGGAGATTGAAACTCCCATTTTTATGCCTGTTGGCACGGTTGCCTCCGTTAAAACCGTTCATCAACATGAATTGAAAGACGACATCAAGGCACAGGTTATTTTAGGAAATACCTATCATTTATTTCAACGACCTGGCATGGAGGTACTTCAAAAGGCTGGTGGCTTGCATCAGTTTATGAATTGGAACAAGCCAATTCTTACTGATAGCGGTGGATATCAGGTTTATAGTTTGGCTAAAAGCCGAAAAATAACCGAGGAAGGTGTTACTTTTCAATCACATATTGACGGCTCCCACCAATTTTTCTCGCCAGAAAGTGCAATGGATGTGCAACGCCAAATAGGTGCAGATATCATTATGGCATTTGATGAGTGTCCACCTTATCCTTGCGAAAAAAAATATGCTGAAAGCTCCATGCATCTCACTCACCGTTGGTTGAAACGTTGCTGCGAGCATTTTGATGCAACAGCAGGTCATTATGGCTATACACAAACGCTTTTCCCCATTGTGCAGGGAAGTGTGCATCACGATTTGAGAAGAACGTCTGCCGAGTTCATCGCATCGATGGAGCGAGAGGGAAATGCTATCGGAGGTCTTTCCGTTGGAGAACCCCACGAAATGATGTATGAATCAACCGAGCTAGTGTGCAACATTTTGCCAAAGGACAAACCCCGCTATTTGATGGGCGTTGGTACACCGGAGAATATTCTCGAATGCATTGCGTTAGGTGTGGATATGTTTGATTGCGTGATGCCAACGCGAAATGCCCGTCACGGGATGATATATACCTGGGATGGAATAATAAACATCAAAAACCGAAAGTGGCGGGAAGATTTTTCACCGCTCGACTCAAATGGTGTGTCTTATGTTGATAACGCATATTCAAAAGCTTATGTGAGGCATTTATTCGTGAGTAAGGAACGACTGGCACAACAAATAGCAAGCATCCACAACCTTGCTTTTTACATGAGTTTGGTTACCGAAGCAAGAAAACACATTCAGGCAGGAGATTTTACATCCTGGAAGAATAGCGTTGTTAAACAAATAACCCATCGACTTTGATGTTAAAGATTATCGATCTCTATATCATCAAGCGATTTTTGCTTACATTTTTCTTCATTCTTGGATTGATAATGGCCATTGCCATCATCTTTGACATCAGTGAGCAAATAGATGATTTCGTGAAGAATGATGCGCCCCTAAAAGCAATTTTATGGGATTACTATAAAAACTTCGTGTTGTTTTATGGCAACCTATTCAGTCCATTGCTCACTTTTCTTGCGGTGATTTTCTTTACAGCCCAACTGGCAAATCGCACAGAAATTGTGGCTATTCTCAGTGGTGGAATCAGTTTCAACCGATTGATGTGGCCTTATTTCATAAGCGCGACCATACTAGCTGCAGCATCGTTTTACCTCAACAATTATTTGGTTCCCAAAGCCAACCGAGATCGTATTGAATTTGAAGATACTTATATAAGAACGTGGCGAAGAACATTGAATCAAGGGGTTCATAAGCAGATCAGGCCTGGTGAAATGATCTATTTTGACAAGTTTAACTCCAAAAACAACACAGGATATCAATTTACCATCGAGTCTTGGGACGGAACCGATTTAAAGGAAAAAATATTTGCGAATTATATCAAGTGGGACTCTGCAAGTGCTAACTGGTCCGTTGAGCATTATTACATCAGGAGATACGAAGAAAATGGCGATGTAACACTTATTGAAGGAAAGCAAATGGACACCGTTTTAGCCTTCACTCCTCAAGAGTTTGAGGGAAGAATTGAAGACACACAACGTTTGGACGTAGATGAGCTTGACGCATTTATTGAGGAGGAGCGGATTAAAGGATCGCCTAATATTCCTTATTACTTAATCGAAAAGCACACGAGAAACGCCCTTCCCTTTTCAACCTACATTCTGACCATGATCGGAGTGGCGATGAGCAGCAGAAAGGTCAGGGGAGGAATTGGTGCACATATAGCTGCCGGTCTGGCATTGGCAGTTACGTATATCCTGGCTATGAAGGTGAGCACGGTTTATGCAACCAATGCCGGATTGAATCCACTTATCGCAGCCTGGATACCGAACGTTCTTTATGGAATATTAGCTGTTTATCTTTACATCAAGGCTCCGAAATAAGCTTCTGATTATTTACACTCACCTTTGGTAAATTCCTTTATGTTGGCGCATTCTGCTTTGCACGAATTGCCATAGGTTTTGCCATCACAGCCGCACACAGGATCGTAAAGCTCAATGCAAATGCAGTCTTCTTTGACTGGATCTGAAGAACATTTTTTTTCACATTGAACAAATAAAAGCATTGAACATAGCGCAAAAATTGAAAATGAAATAATCTTCATTGTTGTGGCATTTAATTGTTTTGGACGTAATTCGCAGGACAAACGATGGAAGCAAAACATAATTTTTCATTAAACCTGATTTTTTTGCTAGCGCTTAACCTGTTGGTGAAGCCTTTTTATTTGTTTGGGATTGAAGTGGACGTGCAAAACACCGTTGGCGCCTCTGACTATGGCTTGTATTATGCCATGTTCAATTTCACCTTTCTTTTCAATGTACTACTGGATTTAGGGATCAACAATTACCAGAAAATAAAGGTGTCACAAGATGCAAAGAGCGGTATGCAAAATATGGCTACCCTGCTTCCAATGAAGCTTTTACTGAGTGCAATGTATATGCTTATAACGGTAATTGTTGCGTGGATCATAGGGTTTGAAGGTCGGTATTGGTTTTTCATCGGCTGGCTCATGGTAAATCACGTGCTTTCGGTGTTTTTACTTATGCTACGCGCAAACTTGTCGGGGCTGCACCTTTTCATTCGCGATAGCATTTTAAGCGTTACCGATCGCCTGATTCTAATTTTAGCCATAGGCTATTTGCTATGGTTTAGAGATGGTAGTTTTTCCATTGAACAATTTGTATTATGGCAAACAGCAGCCTATTCATTAACTATAGTTTTAGCGTTGGCATTAACCCCAAAAGGACAGCGCCTGATATCACCAAGATTTAGTTGGTCTGGCATTCTTTCCATGACCAAACAGACCTGGCCATTTGCGTTATTGATTTTGCTGATGACGGCCTACAACAAACTCGATGGCATCATGCTCGAGCGTCTGGCCGATAACGGCACCCTGGAGGCTGGCATATACGCCCAGGCATTTCGCATTCTAGATGCAGGAAATAGTTTTGCATTTTTATATGCGGGTTTGTTGCTACCGATTTTCGCCCGATTATTAAGACAAAACAATAGCCTTTCCGAAATTAACGCATTGGTTGATCTTGCATCACGCATGCTGATCGTACCGGCAGGTATCGTTTTTATAACCTGTTTTCAATACAGCGATTGGATCATGGAATTGCTATATGATGAACACGCATCAAAGAGCGCACTCAGCCTAACCTGGTTGATGGGATCCTTCGTCTTCATCGCTTGTGGATATGTTTTTGGAACGTTAATTACAGCGGGGTCAGATTTACGACTGCTCAATTGGATTTCCTTTATTACGGTACTGCTCAATGTCGTGATGAATTTCGCAGTAATCCCTACCATGGGTGCCGAAGGCGCTGCTATGACCAGCTTTGCGAGCTTGGCATTTATGGCTCTGTCACAAATAATTTTTGCCATTCGAAAGCATAAGCTGACCTTGACCGCGATGATGGTTAGAACACTGATCACATGGGTTGCGGCATTTGCTGTTTTGCAATCGGTAACATTAATTTTCGATGGTGTCGCACTCCAAATAGGTTTTGCTTTACTCGTAATTATCGCTATTTACTTTCGGTTAGTTTTACCTCCCAAAGCAATGTTTGATCGTGATTTGCTCAAGCGATGAAGTGCCGACAAGAAAAAAACAATTTATCAACTCATGTTTCGTTGAAGTGTACTTAAATTGACCTAATCCATAATAGATTGCCATGCGCCTTATTGGCTACATTTGCCGCCATTTGAAAACCCATTGAAATTATGCAAGAAAAGGAATACCAAAAGAACTTTGATTCAACCAACCTTATCTTTTTCCTACTTCGCCATCGAAAGCCATTGATTATCATTTCCATAGCTGCTGCTATCGTTTCTTCGGTGGTTTCTTTACTGATTCAGGAAAAGTACCTTTCATCGGTTGTGTTGTTTCCGGCTCAAACGAATTCGATTTCCAAATCATTGATGGCAAAAGACTTCAGTGGGAAGCAAGATATAAATGCATTTGGTGAGGAGGAGCAAGCCGAGCAGTTATTGCAAATCCTTAACTCGGATGAAATCAGTGGATACATAAGAGAAAAGTATAACCTGATGAAACATTATGGGATTAAGGAAAATGACCAATATGCACTGACCAGTACTGTCAAAGAATACGAGGATAACGTAACCTTCAAGCGCACAGAGTTTAACTCTGTGCGTATTGATGTACTTGATCATAACAAAGACACGGCAGCCTTGATTGCTAACGATATTTCAGATCGATTGGATGTGGTAAGAACCCGAATGCAGCACGATAGAGCGAAGGAAGGATTGAAGATCATTGAAAAGGCATATCAGGACATGAAGGACTACATGAAGTCCATGGAGGATTCTCTTACAGCCATTAGAAATAGGGGATTGACTGATTTTGAAGTGGAGGTTGAGCAACTAACCAAAGCCTATTATGACGCGATAGCTAAGAACGACATGAAGGTGAAAAAGGAGCTTGAAGAAAAGCTTGCAATTTTTTCTAAATATGGTTCGGCCTATATGTCGCTTACTGAAAACCTGGAGTATGAGCGTGAACAGTTGGCATTATTGCGCGCCAAGTATGAGGAAACAAAAGCTGATGCTGAAGCTTCGCTTACCACCAAATTTGTTGTAAATAAAGCATGGCCATCTGAGAAAAAAGCATATCCAGTAAGGTGGCTCATCGTTTTGGTCAGCACGCTGTCGGCATTTTTACTCGCAGTGCTAACGATCATTGCGATGGAAAATTTCAAGAAGTTTAAAGTAAGAGAATAATCAGCTTTGACGGATTTAATCAAAACGCGATTGATCTATTTGATCAGTGCTATTTATCTAGTATTAGCCGCAGTGATGATCTACTTCGAGCAGTTTTGGGTGCTTCTATTACCGCTTGCGCTTGCAGTCATCGGTGTGGCTCTTTTTCGTTTGGATTGGCTTTTCCTATTGATCACCCTTTTAACACCACTTTCCATAAACATTGAAGACATTGGAGGCGGTTTCGGGCTCCACTTACCAACCGAACCACTTATGTTTGGCTTGATGCTGGTCTTTTTTCTCCGGGTGTTTTATGATGGCTATTTTGACTCAAAAGTCATGCGGCACCCGCTAACATTGGCCATATTCATCAATTTAAGTTGGGTGTTAATCACTTGTTTTACCAGCGAAGAACCACTGGTTTCATTTAAGTTTTTCTTGTCTCGTCTTTGGTTCGTGGTGGGGTTCTTTTTTATTGCCACACAAGTTTTCAGGGATCAGGCTAATATCCGCAGGTACATATGGATGTTTATCGTGCCGCTGACCATTGTTGCGATTTACACCATGGCGATGCATTCCACGCACGGATTTGATCAAAAAACTTCACACTGGATTATGCAGCCGTTCTTTAAGGATCATACCAGTTATGGAGCCATACTGGCTATGTTCTACCCATTGTTGTGGGCTTATCTATGGAGTAAAAATTTAACCATCAACACAAAAATTGTCATAAGTGTTGTGATAATGATCATGACGCTTGCGATTGTTTTGAGCTACACACGTGCCGCATGGGTTAGCCTTGTAGGTGTTTTATTCTTGTATGTGATGGTGCAGATCAAATTGAGATGGTGGGTAGTCGCAATGCTTGGTCTTGCCATGCTGGGAAGCTTCTTTGCGTTTCAGGATCAAGTACTTATGGAGCTCGAAAAAAACCGTCAGGACAGTTCTGATGATTTGGCGGAGCATGTTAACTCTATTTCAAACGTGGCTACCGATGCAAGCAACTTAGAGCGCATTAATAGATGGAGTGCTGCGCTTCGGATGTTTCAAGAAAGACCTGTTTTCGGTTTTGGCCCGGGTACTTACAAGTTTCATTATGCTCCCTATCAGCACTCTTCACAGCTCACAATCATCAGCACTAATTTTGGTGATTTGGGCAATGCCCACAGCGAGTATTTTGGACCGCTCGCAGAGATGGGTATTTTGGGAATGATCTCTTTCTTACTGATCATTGGAATCGCGATTTATAAATTCATCGTGGTTTATTACGACACCAAATCGCGGGAAATGAAGCTCGTCATCATGGGCATATTTCTCGGATTCACGACCTACATCGTACATGGCATATTGAATAATTACCTCGATTTAGACAAAGCTAATGTTCCGTTTTGGGGATTTCTGGCCTTACTGGTGGCCATTGAAATTTATCACAAGGATAAATCAGATGAAGCGGCAGCTTACTAATGCCACATCATCTGCATAAGGCATTTTTCCCCGAAATTTGTCGAGGTGTTTCATAAACTGTTGGTTTACCTGAGTTGTTTCAAGGTCAAACAAATGATCCAATGCCATTAACATTTCCTTCTCTTGAAATTGCTCCCCTTTTGTATTTGTAGTTTCTGTTATGCCATCGGTAAAGAAGAGCATAAGACTGTTTGGTGAAAGATTGGTTTGACCTTCATCAAGGATCGGCATTTCCTCAAACATTCCGATACCCACAGCTCCGGATGAAAGAAAATTTGGTGATTTTCCATCCAATATTATCGCGGCTGGGTGGGCGGCATTTATATAATGCAATGCCCGTGTTTTATGATTGTATCGAGCCAGGAAACAAGTGATGTACCGCTCTCCATCAGCGTTTTCCCAAACCAAATTATTTAGGTTTTGCATTACTTTTTTCAAATCATGCTCCACCTTCACATTAGCTCGAACATTCGCCTGAAAATTTGCCATCATTATCGCAGCTGACATTCCTTTTCCAGAAACATCTGCAATGCAAAAAACCGTTTCGTCTTCGTTTATTTCGATGATGTCATAAAAATCACCTCCAACTTCCTGATGTGGTTTGTAGTAGGCAAAGGCTTTTAAATAATCATTGTTCGGTAATGTTTTAGGCAGCAACATCGCCTGCATATTACTTGCCATTTTAAGTTCTTGAAGCATTCTTTCTTGTTCAAGATGCTCTTCTTCTAAGCGCTTGTTCTGCACTGCAACGGCCGTTATATTCGCCAAGGTTTGAATGAAACCCAGGTGCTTAATAATGGGGCTTGGCTTTCGGGCGTCTTCATCCAAATCTCCTAACAACATGTAGGCAAGCGTTTTCGATTGGTGAAAAACAGGAATCACCACATCAAAACTGCTCGAATTACCAACACGCGCTGTGTTTACTACGGTTATGTCTGTAATTTTCTTAAGCTCCTGCTCGATGTTGATCATCAAGTCTGTCTTTGAAACACCATATCGCATCACCACATTCCAAACATCATTATCACTGAGATAAATTACGGTTTTGCCAATGTTGAGCTGATTTTTGAGGATGTCTTCAAACAAGACGAAGAGTTCGGACTCTGTGAGATTGTTATTGATCGCATTGGTAATTTCAAGCAATGTACTTAGCTTGAAGTCGCTTATGGCTTTCCTTTTTTTATTTGTTGGATCTGACTTTGACATTGTTGTAATCGGCAACCCTAAAGGTAAAGCTTATTTATTTCTTCGGCTCAACTGGGTCAATGTTGCGAGTTCCCTCATCTTAATTTTAGCCTCATTGGCCGGGCTTCCGAAATAAGTGCCTCGCGCTTCAAGCGACTTGATGATGCCTGACTGAGCATAAACGACCGCACCTTCGCCAATTGTGAGATTTGCGGCACAGCCAACCTGTCCCCACAAAACAACGTTATCCTCAATCGTTACACATCCCGAAATACCTACTTGCGCAGCAAAAAGACAATTGCGCCCAACTTTTGTGTCGTGTCCGATATGGATCTGATTGTCGAGTTTAGTGCCCTGCCCAATTATTGTGGCACTAGACACACCCCGATCGATGGTACATCCGGCACCTATTTCTACATCATCACCAATTTCAACGTGTCCGACAGACGTCATTTTAACAGGTTGTGATTTACTCCGGTTGTAATAGAATGCCTCACTACCAATGACTGCATTTGCCTGGATGGTTACATTTTTACCGATAATCGTATGATCATAAATCACAACTCCTGGATGAATGACGGTTCCTTCACCTATCTGAACAAAATTACCGATATGTGCACCAGCCATTATAGTTACCGTTGGATGGATTTCTGGTTTTTTGGATAATCCCTCTTCCCGCTCTTTGAGAAACATGGACGTCAGCTGATTAAAACAATCAAAAGGGGAGTCAACAAAAATCAACCCCTTGCCTTTCGGGCATTCGAGTCTTTTATTGATTAAAACAATACTGGCATCGGATTGCAGGGTCTTGTCATAATATTTCGGATGATCCACGAAAACAATATCCCCTTTTTGCACCACGTGTATTTCATTGATGCCTTTTGCTGATATACTTAGATCGCCTGCAAATGCCCCCTCAACCAGGTCGGCAACTTCCTGCAAAGAATATGGTCGGGATAGCAACATTTATTTCACACGCTCGGAGTATGAACCGTCTCTGGTGTCAACTCGAATCATTTCACCCTCATTGATAAACAGTGGAACCCGAATTTCAGCCCCTGTTTCCAACGTTGCAGGTTTTAGGGTATTGGTGGCGGTGTCTCCTTTCACACCTGGCTCGGTATAGGTAACCTCCAAATCAACGCGAGGAGGCAGATCACAAAACAAGGGGCGTTCCTCTTCTGAATGAAACACAATTTCACATTCCTGACCGTCTTTTAAATACTCATGGCCGTTGATCAACGCCTCTTGAAGAAAAATCTGTTCATACGTTTCGGTGTGCATAAAGTGATACCCTTGATCATCCTTATAAAGAAACTGGTATGGACGTCTTTCGATCCTGACCTCATCAATTTTTGATCCTGCCGGAAAGGTGTGTTCCAAAACTTTTCCCGTGTTGATACTTTTGAGCTTACTGCGAACAAAAGCTGCACCCTTACCCGGTTTTACGTGTAAAAACTCAATGATGGTAAAAAGATCGTGGTTAAAGGCGATGGTCATGCCATTTTTGAAATCTGAAGTAGATGCCATAGTGTTTTACAATTTTCAATGCAAATGTAGCAGATGCCATCGATCAGCATAAAGCTAATCATTCCCTAACCTAAAAGAATTGCAAGCTTTTAAAGAATGACTTAATATTGACGGATATTGTTTTGCCCTTTAAAATGAATGAATTAAAATGACAAGAATCTCATTTTGGTGCGCTGCTCTATTAACAATTCAAGGATTAGAAGTTTTTGCTGGTGGCGAAAATGAAACAGCGGGTGCGCGTTCTCATGCACTTGGCAATGCATCCGTTTCGCTGGTTGATGGCTGGAGCGTGACCAATAATCAGGGTGCATTGGGTCTGCTTGATCAGTACTTCTTAGGTGCAGCATATGAAAGTCGATATTTTTTACCCGAGGCGGGTTTTGCAGCCTTTTCATTTGCCGGTCCGCTGGGTGGTGGCAGCATCGGTGTTGTTGCGCACTCATATGGATATGCAACCTATCGCGATAACCGCATGGGATTATCCTATGGCAGAAAACTGTCTGAACTGATAAGTTTAGGGGTTCAACTAAATTATTCTGAAGTAAGAATTGCGGGAAACTATGGAAGGTCAGCCTCGTTGGTTGCGGAAATCGGGATGCTCGTCACGCCCAATGAAAAATGGCGAATTGGAGCTCACCTTTACAATCCAACGCGCTCAAGATTGGCCGAATTTGATGATGAACGCATTCCCACAGTGTTGAGTCTAGGGACATCTTATATCTTCTCAGAAAAAGTTCGGTGGATGCTGGAGGTTGAAAAAGGGCTGGATCAACCTGTTAATTTTCAGACGGGAATTGAATACGAGCCAGTAGATCATTTCTTTCTTCGCACGGGGTATTCCACGCTCAATGGCAGTTTTGGTTTCGGACTTGGATACAAGTGGAACAACATGCTTATCGACATCAGCAACCAATGGGATCAAAGCATTGGTTTTGGCGCGACACTCTCTTTAGGATATGCTTTTGGAAAGCGAAAAACCTCATAAATGAAGCGGCTGGTCGTCTTTTTTCACTTGATTTTTATGGCCTATATGACCTTTGCTCAAGAAAACGAAATAGAAGAAGACCGTGAAGCCGCATTTGATCAAATCATAGAGCTTGTTTCTGAAAATCTAGAGGCCGAGGGGCTTGATTTCACAACCCTTCTAGAAGATTTAAACTACTTTTTTGAGCATCCATTAAACCTCAACCGAGCCGATCGAAATGAGTTCCGAAGGTTGGGTTTTTTGAGTGAAATCCAAATCGAAGCAATCATCCGTCATCGCGATGAAACCGGCAGAATTATGACAGAATTGGAGCTTCAAGGAATTGAAGAGTTGGATATGGAAATTATTCGGGCTATTCTTCCATTTGTGCGCGTTTCTGGAGGCTATGATGTTAAACGAATCACCTGGTCGGGCTTGAAGGAAGAAGCATCGCACGAAGCGTTTATCCGATATCAAAGAGTGATAGAGCCAATGGAGGGGTATAAACCCATTTCAGAAGAAGAATTGGCTGAGAACCCTAACCGCAGGTATTTCGGCAGTCCAGAACGCATATATGCCCGATATCGATTTCGATACTTAAAGAATATTTCTGCCGGAATCACCATGGAGAAAGATGCTGGCGAAGCTTTTTTTGGTTCAACTCAACCGAAGGGCTTCGATTATTATTCTGCACATTTTTACATCGCTGAGCGAGGGTTTTTAAAAAAAGCGATCATCGGAGATTATCAAGCGCAGTTTGGTCAAGGACTTACTTTCTGGAGTGGATTGGCTTTTGGTAAATCGGCTGATATTGCTAGCATCAAGCGTTCGGCACGTGGCATTACACCCTACGTGTCCGCAGATGAAAACAACTTCATGAGGGGAGCAGCAACTACGCTAGCATTTGGCCCCGTTGAGTTTACATCGTTTTTTAGTTATAAAAATGTTGATGCAACTATCATCACCCCTGATACGCTTGATTTGGAGGATGGTGCATTGGTTTCCCAGTTTTCATCGTTTCAGCTCAGTGGGATTCATGGAACGTCAAATCAACTGGCAGGAAAAGATGCGATAAGTGAAATGAATACCGGTGGCCATTTGCGCTATGAACGACCGGGTATTTCTCTGGGGCTTACGGGGATTTATACTCAATATGGTGGAGATTATACACCCAGTGTTCAACTCTACCGTTCGCTTGAACCGATAAACAATTCGTTTTTCATCGGAGGTTTTGATTATCAACTGTTATATAAAAACATCATGGTGTTTGGTGAGAATAGTTTGCGGCTAGATGGCGGCACTGCTTTTTTAAACGGGGCGATGATCAGTTTAGATCGCAATTTTGATATTTCATTGTTTCACCGTGATTTTTCACCCCAATACAGCAACTTAAGAAGCAACGCGGTGAGTGAAAGCAGCAGAAACGTGAACGAAAAAGGACTTTATATAGGCAGCAGCGCCAAGTTTGGATCTCGTTGGAAACTGACCGGATACTTCGATGTCTTTCGCTTTCCTTGGATGCGTTTCAGAACCGATGCTCCCAGCGAGGGAAAAGAATACCTTACACAATTAGAGTATCGTGCCAGCAGGCGATTTAAGGTTTATGCCCGATATAGAATGGAAGAGAAGTTTGAAAACATCAACGAATCAGAGCAGGCGATAAGACCAATAGGAAGCTTAACGCGCCAATGGTATCGCTTCAACCTCAGCTATGATGTTAGCAAAACGTTTTCTATTAGAAACAGAGTAGAGCTCACACATGTAAACCTGTCTAATGGAACAACTGAAAACGGCTGGCTGATCTACCAGGACATCATTTGGAAACCCCAGTGGCCCGCAAAATATCAGCTAAAATTGCGGTATACCATGTTTGATACAGAAAGTTATCAAAGCCGCATATATGCCTACGAAAACGATGTGTTATACTCCTTTTCGGTGCCTGCCTATTATCATCGCGGAAACAGGGCCTACTTGATTTTTGGATATGATATATCAAGGTGGAGCGATCTGACGATCAGATTTGCCCAAACCTTTTATGCAAACCGTGAAACAAGCGGTAGTGGGTTAAATACCATTGATGGCCCAACACGTTCGGAAGTCAAAGTGCAATACAGGGTAAAATTTTGATGGTTTTTCATACAGTTTGGAAGTTAGCATGCTTTTAGTCAGTGCCGAAAACGTTACATTCGAGCCCATTATTAAAAACCTATTACTGCGCTTTTAACGCTATTAATTTTTACGGTAATCAGAGGTCATATGCTAGAAAACATTTTTAAATATTACGATTTCCTTCCCGGTCATGTGTATGCAACCATTATGGTTTTTTTGGCCTTTGAGTCTTTTTTATTGTTTAAGCCTTTTGAAGAAAAGCATGAGCAGCATGTTCCTGTTATCCATAACAACATAACCTTCGAGGAATTTAAAGACGGATTCGAGCAGTGGAAAAAAGAACAAAAAAAGACTGCAGAGGTTGGTTTTCGCAGGCGCTAGCGCGTTGGTCTCACATCCACAAATTTTTCTACCTGTTTCCAGAAACCGGGATAGCTTTTTGCAACGACCATAGGGTTTTCGATGGCAATTTCAGGAAAAACCATACTCAGAGATGCCATGGACATGACCATTCGGTGATCTTCATATGATTCAAGAAATCCATTTGGATAAATCAGTTTTTTTGAGGGCAGATAAAGTGAAGTATCTTTCGTTTTGGCCAAACTTCCAAACTTTTTCAATTCGTTTTCAAGTGCGGAAATTCGGTCTGTTTCTTTAAGCCTTAAATTGTCGAGTCCGTTGAATTCAAAATCAATCCCCAAACCTGCGGCTGCAAAGAATGCCGGTTGAACCAAATCAGGGTGATTTCTAAAGTTCCAAGTTGAACCGAAAGGCATATCTTTTATTTTCTCAATGCGCAACCCACCTTCTTCAAAGCGCGCTTTGATGCCCAAAAGCGCAAACACCTCCATTGAGGCTTGATCACCCTGAAGGCTTTGCTCTTGAAGATCAGATAATAGCAAGTTGCTTTTGTTTGCCAATGCTGCAAAGGCCATCCAAAATGCTGCTGCTGACCAATCGCGCTCAATGATAAACTTGCTCGATCGATACCTTCCCGATTTAATGATGATTTTATTTGACGCAACCTCCACTTGTGCCCCACAGTGCTGCATCAGGCTTTGGGTCATGGTAATGTATGGCCGTGAAAGTGCATCGCCTTCTATATTGATTTCCAATGGTTGAGGCAAGGTAGGAGCGATAAGCATCAATGCGGTGATGAATTGGCTGCTCACATTTCCTTTTACGTTAACACTTCCTCCTTTGAGCCGTCTTCCTTCAATATGTAAAGGCGGGAAGCCTTCCTTTTCAAGGTAGGATATTCTTGCACCAAGGCTGCGCAAGGCATCCACCAAAATGGAAATGGGTCGTTGCTTCATACGATCAGAACCGGTGAGCACCTTTTCACCCGGTTGACATGCATATAGCGCAGTTAAAAAACGCATGGCCGTGCCAGCCGGACCAACATCAGTGATGATGTCGTTTCGCTCTAGCGCTTTGGATAAAACCTTGGTATCATCCGCATGGCTGAGCCGTTCAATGTCAAAAGGCCGCTTGGCTAATGCCTGGATGATCAAAATACGATTGCTGATACTCTTCGAGCCGGGAAGTTCAATATTGCCCCTTAAAGAGTGCGTTTTAGCTCGAAGAATGTATTTCATGTGAGTAGTTGCTTTTTGGCAAACGATATCGCAGACTCCATTTGTTCCAATGTGGCGTTTAAACCCACCTTAGGTTCTCCAATATTAGCGATCAAACTGAATCTCACCCTTCCATTCAGGTTTTTTTTATCATTGCTCATGCGATCGATTAAAGCATGGTGATCGATTTGAGCTCCGCTTAGCGGATCTTTATAGCACTGAAGATACGTGCTTATCGCATACAAATCATCTTCAGGTAAGCCACATATTTTGTTTGACAAATAGCTCTCAGCTAACAAGCCAAAGGCAATGGCCTCTCCGTGAAGCAATTTACTGTTTGCCTCTAATGCATGGCCGATGGTGTGGCCAAAATTCAGTGCTTGCCTGATGCCTTTATCCATTGGATCTTGAGCTGCAATAGCATTTTTGATCAGCGCACTTTTTTTTAGCACCTCATTGTCCAATATTAAATCATCGATTGGGGTAACTCGAATGATGTTCCAAAACTCTCGATCAGCGATTAGCGCATGCTTAACGGTTTCAACCCAACCACTCAGCAATTCTCTTTTAGGCAATGACGATAGAAATGCAGTATTGATCCAAACCACTATCGGAGGCAAAACAGTGCCGATTTGGTTTTTCAGCCCACCAAAGTTTATTGCGTTTTTACCGCCAAGGGCAGCATCGGTCATGGCCAGATGGGTAGTAGGCACATTGATCAGTCGAATCCCTCGTTTATAGCAAGAAGCTGCATAGCCTCCTAGGTCGCTCACTACTCCACCGCCCAGACAAATGAGAATGGCATCGCGATCAATCGCTGCATTCAAAAGCTTTTTCCAAACATACTGTGCGTTATCGATGGATTTACTTTTTTCACCACCTTTAACGTTGATGTGCAGAAACTCATGGCCATGCAAATGAGCTTGAAAAATGGGCAAGCAATGTTTTTGGGTTTGATCGTCAGTCAGGACTATCAGTTTCGAATAGCTCAGGTCTGAAAAAAACGTTTTCCACTCTTGATCGGTGTAGATGATGGTGTCACTTGCACTCACAAACCACGGGGTTTTGATTGTCTTTTATGTACACCAATCGTTGATCATCACCCTGACGTTCCACTTCTGCTTCGATGTGGCGTGTTTCAGTTCTTAATGTGATGAGGTAGCGATAGGGATCACCGCCTGGGGTTAGGGTTTTTACTTCAGCATCTGTCCATAGCGACAGAACCGTGCTGTCACCTAAATTTAGGCAAGACTGAAAACAACCCAATTGACCGCTTCTTTGAAAGGCTGAATCAAGTCTAATGTTTTCCAAAATGCGCTGTGAGGGAGTCCACATATCAAGGTCACGCGAATCATCCCTGCCAAAGATGAAATAAACCATCACCAATCCAATAGCAAAACCTGTAAGGTATATTCTAAACCTGCGAATCATGTTCTTTACTTTCGAGTTCCTCGGAAATGGCTTTCCAGATCAAATCTTTAAGCTGAGGAATGTTTTGTTGAGTGATCGATGAAAAGAATATGTGAGGAAGCCCCTTGGGAAAGACGGAAGTGATTTCTTTCATCAACTCTTCATCAAGCATATCACTTTTTGAAATGGCTATAATGCGGTCTTTATGCATCAATTCTTCGTTGTATTGCTCCAGTTCTTTTTCTAAAATTTGGTATTCCTTAAAATGATCATCACTATCAGCAGGAATCAAAAAAAGCAACACAGAGTTTCGCTCAATGTGTCGAAGAAAACGGTGTCCCAGACCTTTTCCCTCACTTGCCCCCTCAATGATCCCAGGAATATCGGCCATTACAAAGGATCGGTTATCTCGATAACCCACTATGCCGAGATTAGGGGTAATGGTGGTAAACGCGTAATCAGCAATTTCTGGTTTGGCAGCAGAAACTACGCTCAGCAGGGTAGATTTACCTGCGTTTGGAAACCCGACTAAGCCAACATCTGCAAGAACTTTTAGCTCGAGTATAAACCATCCATCGGTTCCGGGAATACCCGGCTGAGCATATCGAGGTGTTTGTTGGGTAGAGTTTTTAAAGTGCCAATTTCCAAGACCTCCAATTCCTCCCTTTGCAATGATTTGCGTATCATTTTCTTCAGTTATTTCAAATAGTACTTCGCCTGTGTCAGCGTCTTTTGCGACCGTTCCCAGTGGAACATCAAGGTAAATATCAGAACCGCTCGCACCGGTTGCGCATTGTTTGCCACCCGGCTTTCCATGGTCAGCCTTGATGTGTTTTTTATACCTCAGGTGCAGCAAGGTCCAAAGTTGCTTGTTTGCTCTTAAGATAACGTTTCCGCCACGCCCACCATCACCGCCATCGGGACCTCCTTTTGCTACAAATTTTTCTCGTCTGAAGTGCACTGCACCAGCACCACCATTGCCGCTGGCACAGTAAATCTTAACATAGTCAACGAAATTGCTTGAATATTCCTTGCGGTTTTTTGACATGGGCTGTTGCGGAATAATCCGATTTTAATTTCGATTTGAGCGGCTAGGCGTGTTGATCTACAGCACTACAAAGACGGTCAAAAATCTCATCAATGGTTCCTACACCATGGATGTTTGCCAGTTTGTTTTGGGCTTGATAATAATTTTTAAGTGGATCCGTTTCGCGCATGTAAACCGCAAGCCGGTTTCTGATGACATCTTCATTGGCATCGTCTGCACGTCCACTTGTTTTTCCACGGTTTAAAAGTCTTGCGACCAATTCATCATCAGGAACTTGAAGGGATAGACAAACACTGATCGAAGTGTTTAGTGTTGTGAGAAGATCATCCAATGCCTTGGCTTGCGGGGTAGTTCTCGGAAAGCCATCAAAAATAAAGCCCTTAGCCATTGGGTTTTCCTGAACTTTGGCACGCAGCATACCGATGGTCACTGCATCGGGCACCAATTCTCCCTTGTCCATGTATGATTTAGCCTCTTTTCCCAGTTCAGTAGCACCCTTGATGTGTGCCCTGAAAAGATCACCGGTTGAAATGTGAACTAATCCGTATTTTTCGAGGAGCTTTTCGCTCTGTGTCCCTTTTCCCGCGCCCGGAGGCCCAAATATTACAATATTGATCATATCAATCTTTTAAGATGTACACCTCGGGTAGGTTTCGGCCATAGCCGTCAAAGTCTAAACCATACCCAAGCAAAAACTTATTCTCTGTCTCAAAACAAACATAGTCAATTGGAACAGACTGCTTGTAAGCTGCTTTTTTAAACAACAACGTGCAAACTTTAATGCTTTTGGGGTTGTGTTGTTTCAGGTATTCAATCAATGCCTTTAAAGTATTCCCAGTGTCAATGATGTCTTCTACAATGATCACATCCCGGTCTTTGATCGATAGTTTTCCCGCTCCATGAAACTTCACTCTTCCGGTAGATTCCATTCCCTCATAAGATGCTGCTTTAATAAACCCGATTTCTGAAGGTGCCGGAAACGCCTTTTGTAAGTCACTGAAAAACATGAAAGCACCATTTAGAACGCCTAAAAAAAATGGATCAGACGTGGCGTAATCTTTCATTAACACATCGGCCACACGTTTGGTTTCACGCTCGATGGTCGAGGCATCAATATATACCTCAAATGATTTATTTTTTACCGTTATCACTAATTCTTCTCGCTTTAAAAAGGGCTGCGAAGTTAAGGCTTACACAACTCAAAATATCTATTCTTGACCTGCAACGTATGGATATTTGTCGATGATGAAGTTACATTTGTGCGCTAATCCTTGATTGAAATGAGAATTGGAATAATTGGTGGTGGACAACTCGGGCGGATGTTTATTCAAAACGCGCTGAATTACGGACATGAAATTTTCACTTTAGACCCTGACCCGGAAGCTCCTTGCAGCAAAATCTCTCACTATTTTGAATGCGCTGACAGAAATGACGAGCAAGCCGTTTACGAATTTGGTAAACAGTGTGATGTTGTCACCATTGAGATTGAAAATGTATCGGTTGAAGCTTTGAAACGTTTGGAAAGTGAAGGTATAAATGTGTTTCCTCAGCCCCATATTTTAGAAATGGTCAAGGACAAAGGCCTTCAGAAGTCCTTTTACAAGAAGCACGGCTTTCCAACAGCCTCTTTCGCTTTGGTTAATGAAAAGAAAGAGATCGCAAGCCACATGGATTTGTTACCAGTGATGCAAAAATTGCGGGTCGGGGGTTACGATGGTAAGGGCGTTGTGCCCATTAAGTCATCCGCTGATATCGATGGAGGTTTTGACGCTCCATCTGTGCTTGAGCAATGGGTTGACTTTGAAATGGAATTGGCCGTTTTGGTTGCTCGAAACGAAAACGGTGACGTCCGGTCTTTTCCAGTGGTTGAGCAGGTTTTTAATGCTGAAGCTAATTTAGTCGATTACCTTGTTAGCCCGGCACGAATTGAGCCTGAAGTAGAAATGCATGCTCGCGAATTGGCGGAGCGTTTAATCGTTGATTTAAATATGGTTGGCCTGCTTGCAGTAGAGCTTTTCTTAACTCAGGACGGAAGTCTTTTAATCAATGAAATTGCTCCCAGACCACACAACAGCGGGCATCATACCATTGAGGCGTGCTTCAGTAGTCAATTTGATGTTCACATGCGATCAATCCTAAATTGGCCATTAGGTGATACCAGTCTGAGA
>JBBDRU010000291.1:0-18615 GCA_040905305.1 Salibacteraceae bacterium
TGAAAGTAGGAGGGCGAATGGTGATACCCGTGGGTGAGGTAAATGGCGTGCAACGTATGATAACCATTGATAAACGAAGCGAAAATGATTTTGAAATTAAAGAGCATGGCGACTTTAAGTTTGTTCCTATGCTGGAAAAAACCGATACGGCTGAATGAAATATTTAATGAATGCATCCGTTTGGAATGCCATAAATCTTAAAGCATGAATAAAATTATTGCAATTAGCCTGTTTTCCTTAATCTCCATTTCGTCACTGCACGCTCAAGACAGCCTTTCCGTTGCGCAGTCTGATGAGTTGACGGATAAATCCAAATCATTGCGCTCCTTCAAACCTATGCCGGGTGACCTCGGGGTAATGGTTAATGTAGAGGGCTTGATCTCAAATATTTCAATGAACCCCGGAAGAGATTTACTCAACAACGCTTCGTTTTTTCTTCGTTATACCCAGAGCGAAAACATTACTTTCCGAATAGGCTTTGCACCTCAGATCAATCGAACAAATGTCATGTCAACCGACAGCATCGGAAAAGATTTGGTTGAATTTGATTCTACTTATTCACAGGCAAACTTCAGTGTTAGGCCAGGTGTTGAGTTTCATCTTAATGGAACAAAACGATTGGATCCTTATTTTGCCATTGATGCGGAATTGGGCTTGATCGGCAAAACCAACATCGGTAGTGTTTCACAAACGACAGACACAACTGGTACTTCCAGAATGGTGCGCACGATAACCGAGGCGGGGGGATATGCTTTGGGTGCTAAATTGAGTTTTGGTATGAATTATTTTGTTGCTCCAAAGCTGTTTTTGGGAATGGAATATGGATTAGGAATAACAAATTACGTGACCGGTGGTGATCGACAAGAGGTAGTGCAAATTGAGCCGGTTTCAGGGGCTAACACTACTATAAGGGATTTGAGTTCAACCAGATCAAATAATTTTAACTTTTATGTTGACCCAATGGTTCGATTAACCGTGGGGTACTTCTTTGGCTTGTAATGAAAAAAACGCTGATATACGGTTTATTGCTTATTTTCTTGATGCCCTCTTGTCGTAAAGGTGATGAGGATCCTTTTTTGAGCTTGCGCACTCGAAAGAATAGGCTTACCGGAAATTGGAAATTAGAGTCTTATGAGGTATCAAAAAGCTTTGGGAGCGTTCGTTCCATCAAATATGATAAAGAAGCTAATGAGATTGAATACATATATGAAGACAGTACAGCTGAGGTAAGATCTTATTCCAGGTTTATGGAGTTTTCCAACAACGGCAGTTACACCATCACTGAAGAGGAACGTTTTTCAGTAGATACAGTGGAGGTGCCGTTTTCATATACGCTTAATTCTACGGAAAAAGGGGATTGGGAATTCACAGGAGGAAACGGTGAGCCGAGTAAGTCGCAATTGCTTTTATTGCCTCGAGAAATTAATCGTTCTCGCTCAAATGAAGGCTCAAATGTTGAGGTGACTATAATTGAAGGTCCTGTAAATGGCGAACTTTTTTCTATTGATAGGTTATCAAACAAGGAACTGAAGCTTAGCTATGAATTAATTAAAAGACTGGCTTTTAACGAAGAAATTGAAAGCTTGGAAATGACGTTTGTTAAGTCGGAGGATGGTGTTGACTCGGATTAAAAATCTATCGGTACGCCTTTTTTAAACGATCGAGTTGTCGCTGGGTATCCTTTGTTTTGAGCGTGTCTCTTTTATCGAATATCTTTTTACCCTGAGCAAGTGCAATTTTGAGTTTAGCCAATCCTTCTTTATTGATGAATAGAGCTGTTGGAACAATGGTCAAACCCTTTTCATTAACTTTTTTCTGCCATTTTTTTAGTTCCGTACGGTTCAAAAGAAGCTTTCTTTCGCGCTTTGGCTCATGGTTAGCATATGTGCCGTATTTGTATTCGGTTATGTTCATATTGATCACAAACAATTCATCACCCTTAAACTGGCAAAAAGCTTCGTTAATACTGGCTTGTCCTTCTCTAATGCTTTTAATTTCTGTTCCTTGAAGCATAATGCCCGCAACAAGGTCTTCAAGTAGCTCGTACTCGAATTTTGCTTTACGGTTTTTTATGTATATGTCCTGCTTCATTAAGGTTGCAAAGCTTGTAATTTAATCGATATGGCCTATTTAAACTTCGTATCAACGAGGTTTAGAATTTTATTCCAGGTGGAAAGCCAACGCTTTGATAATTAATTACGTCTATGTGGATAGGTTATTTATCTTAGGGTAGGTTTAGTTAATATAAGCAAGCTCCAGCTTCCAAAGTTGGGGCTTGTTTTATTTGCCACTATTGTGGAACAGCTTTAGGTGGAAAGGAATGTGAATGCTTTCTTTCACGCTGGTGAACAGCGAAAAAAAATCCTGCTTAAAGAAGCAGGATTCATAAAAATGTGACCCGGCTGGGGCTCGAACCCAGGACCCATACATTAAAAGTGTATTGCTCTACCAGCTGAGCTACCGAGTCGATCGGTTTTTTAAAAGGGCTGCAAATATAGAAGCATCTTTTAGGATATCAAATGCTTTTTAAAATATTTGAAACTGCACGATTTTAACGTGGGTTGTTCCAGAAGTCGAGGGCGCGACTTCCTGCCTCATCAATATTTACACCTTTAAGGTTATTAATGTCTAACACACCGCTTTCCATGACGGCTTCATCTGTTCCGGTAGGATCGTTTTGATATGTTGAAAGGCGCAAGTACCATGTATAGTCCACAACCTCTCCTGGAACATTGGAATTGATCATGACGTAATCATTGTTTACGGCTGATGGATCCATAAATACGAATTTGGCGTCCTGCTTTTGAGGGGTTTTATAGTAATGCCAGATTTCATAAGGAAGGGCATTGGGTTCTCTGGTTCTTTGAACCCGTGTGTTGGGTTTTCCATAATACAAATAAACCCTGCCACGATCTGTAGCGCAAGCGTGTCTTCTTCTGGAGCCTAGACCGAATTCACGTTCAACGAATGAAATTTTGCTTTCATAGTTTTTCCAGGCCCTTTCAGGGTCAATGGCGTTTCGGTCTCGCCAGAAGTTATACATAAACCTTCTCAGATCGGTGGTGTCTCCTTCCTCCCAATTTTGATCGATAAAGCGCTCTTCAAATAGCTCAGCCTGATAGCGCATGCAATAAACCATGTTTCGAAGTGAATCCTCTCGTTTGATTTTACCAACAAAGGTTTTGCTCAAATCAACCGCACTCATCGAATCTGAAGACGGAACAAATTTATGACGCTGAATAGGTATGGATTGCGCAGCAAAAACCTTATTGTTTCGATCCCTGGCCTCTAGCTTGACTAGATAGTTTCCTGTAGGCAAATCAGAAATATCCCAGGTTTGAAGCAATGGAATCACTTCCTTTCCAGTCAGTCGGGCTAGTTTCCGATATTGGTCAAGTGGTAGTTGAGATTTCGTTTCAATTAGGTCATAGGTTACGAGAAAATCTTTTTCCCCACCCAATTCAATTTCACTTTGATAGAGCTCTGCATAGATCGAAAGCTTTTTTCGATCAGGTCCTTGAAAACCGGAAATGCGTGGCAGCATTTCTACGTTGCCCCGCGTGAAAACCGTGGTTTTATCTTCGCTCGGATAAATGGTGTCGAGGATTAAGATATTGCTGAAAAAAGATTCTTCTAACGGGTGCTCAAAGCTTATGTGATGAAGAATCATGCCTGAATCAGATGGATTGCTTGCGTCTCTTAACTTAATGGTCAAATCATAGTTTCCCGCAGGAAGCATAAAGCGCTGGACATCCAGGAAGTCAACAATTGCTGAAACGGAATCTTGCGTGAACGGACTTTTAACGATCGTTTTCGAGAAATCTTTAATGGTTCCATTTTGTTCAAATATATAAGTCAGCTCAACCCTGGCTTGAAATGCATCACCTGAAGATTTATACTCAATGGACTCTCCTCTAAAGAGCATATGTGTTTCAACGTAGGTTCCGTTATCAGGATCAAAAAACACCGCATGATTAAAATAGGCATCAATCGCTGATCCGGATATGGAGAAGCATATTGAATAAAGGAGTAGAAAGTACTTCATTAAAAATATTTGATTCAAATTTACGATCTACGATTCAAATCACTCACCAAAACTGAGTGAGTGGTTTTGACCCGATTAAAGGAGTGTTGGGTTATCAACAATATTTTAGAAATGTGAATAACGCATTAATTGCTTTGATTTTACTGATCGATCAGTATTAACAATTGTTCATAACCTATGCTTAAAAGATGTTGATTTAATGAGTAGGTAAAATATTGGTTTGTAAATAGTTCTGGTTTAATATTGTTTTGTCTTTATGTGATATGAAATCAACTCACCGCAAGGTGATAATGTCACGGATAATCGTTCTTTGACGCGTTACTGAAGGGGTTCTGTCAACAAGTTATTCCTTCCTGATCAAAGCACTAGCTTGGGTGAGGGTGTAAGGAAAGATTACGGTAACGGAATCTGAAATATTGGGTTAACCGATACAGAAGGTCGCATTAAAGTAGGCCGCTTGATGAAAAGAGAGCGGAGGATGGCGTGAGTCCTAACCCGATCAATTTCGGTTGGTCGAATAGTTTGTCGGGGCGCAACCTCCGGCAGGTGGCTGCTTGTTTCCAAAAGAAACAAGTCTTTTGATCCGTAAGGTTCAAACATTGGGTTTTGTGAAAATAAAAACCGATGAGTCAGTGAAGTAAACGGTGTGTTTGATCACCCGTGGTTGATAATTTGAAACATGAGACAATTTGTTGCAGATCGAATGAAATGCAACATGAAATTGAAAGCGACTCCTTAGGGTGTCGCTTTCTTTTTTTAAACACGTTCAATTCTGCGCTGTTAAGTTCTAAAAATACGCAGAGTTATGTTTGAATTTTTTAAGAAGAAAAGTGCCGCAGAGAAATTAAAAGATCAATATGCAAAGTTGATGCAAGAGTCGTTTCAACTTTCATCGAGTAATCGAAAATTGGCCGATGCAAAACTTGCTGAGGCAGAAGTTATTGGTCTTAAAATTCAAGAGTTGAAAAACCAGGACGAGCATTAAGACAGATTAATGCTGCATGTATCGATGTTCATTTTAAACGCGCTCTATTTTGCTGCAATGCAGCTGATCTCAACGTTTACGTTTTTCGGTAATGTCTTTACAGCTACTGTTTCCCTTGCGGGTGGATTAATCTTGAAATAGTTGGCATATACCTCATTAACATCAGAAAAAGCACTCATGTCGCTCAAAAAAATTGAGCACTTCAATACGTTTTCAAATCCCATTCCAGCCGCTTGAAGAACGGCCTGTAGGTTTTGCATCACCATTTGAGTTTCAGCGTTGATGTTGCTGGTCACCATTTCTCCCGTGGAAGCGTTAATAGCAATTTGCCCGCTTACATAAAGCGTATTATTGTGCATTACGGCTTGTGAATAAGGCCCTATGGGTGCAGGAGCTGTATTGCTTTTAATGATTGATTTCATACAGTTGTTAGAATTGTTTAAACCGACCCATAATTATTTAAAAAGCTTTGAATCGGGTGTGAGACCAAGAAGGTGTTTTTCATACGCCTCAAATATAGATTTTTGATGACGCAATGACCACAAGACCAAGACGCATACTACTGATCGATAATTATGATTCGTTTTCCTACAATTTGGTGCACCTGCTAGAGCAGCTTGACCTGCCTGTTTCAGTAGTGAGAAATGATGAAATTGATTTTGACATATTGAATCAGTTTTCCCACATAATAATTAGTCCCGGACCAGGAATACCAAAAGATGCCGGAAAACTGATGAAGCTGATCGATAAGTGCAGAAACACACACTGTATTTTGGGCGTGTGCTTAGGGATGCAGGCGTTGTTAGAACATGCAGGTGCAGAAATGCATAACTTGCCAATTGTTGAGCATGGCGCACTGACAATAATCGAAATCGTGAAAAGCAAACGTATGTTTCTGGGAATGCCATCGCAAATCTCAGTTGGAAGATACCATAGCTGGGCCTTCAAAGAAGATCAGGTTCCGAGTGAATTTTCAATTACTGCGCTGGCTGATGACGGAATCGTTATGTCCGTGGAGCATAAAAGCTTACCCTTATTCGGAGTGCAGTTTCACCCGGAAAGTATTATGACCTCTCATGGCTTAGCGATGCTGAGGAATTGGGTGAATTCAGATAATTTGAAATAGACATGAAAGGAATATCATCGACCTTCTTCCTATCCATTCGAATGCAAAACACAGCACCTTGCACACAGTAATTATCGGTAACGGGATTGCGGGAGTCACCTGCGCGCGTCACTTGCGCAAGGGGAGTGATGAATCCATAACCATAATTTCGGGCGAAAGCGATTATTTTTATAGCCGCACGGCTCTGATGTACATTTATATGGGGCATATGAAGTATGAGCATACCAAGCCTTATGAAGATTGGTTTTGGAAGAAAAATAAAATAGACCTAAGAAAGGCATGGGTTGAAAGGGTAGATTACCAAAAGAAATGCTTGTTTTTCGAAGACGGTGAGTCAATGTTGTATGATCGACTTGTCATAGCGACAGGAAGTAAACCCAATAAATTTGGATGGGACGGTGAGGATTTGGAAGGAGTTCAGGGTTTATATTCCCTGCAAGACCTTACATTGCTTGAGAAAAATACCCACTCTCCTCGGGCAAGCAATAAGAAAGTTCAACACGCGGTTATTGTAGGTGGTGGGTTGATCGGAGTGGAATTGGCTGAAATGCTCATGACAAGAGATATAAAAATTAGTTTTTTGATACGTGAAAAACACTTTTGGGGAAATGTTTTACCTCCTGATGATGGAGGGTTTGTTGCCAGGCATATTCGAAAACATGGTGTTGAGTTGCTGTTTGAAACTGAGCTTTCTGCCATCATTCCTGATGAAAATGGAAGGGTTTGCGCTATTGAAACCAGCAAAGGCAGTCGCATCACATGTGAATTTGTAGGTTTAACAGCTGGGGTTTCCCCAAACATTGACTTTCTCAGGAGTAATGCGCTTGACGTAGATCGCGGAGTACTCATAGATAATTTCTTTCAGACCAATCAGCTTGATGTTTATGCCATCGGTGATTGTGCGCAGTTTTCAGATCCACCAAAAGGAGTTCGTGCTATCAATCAAGTATGGTACACGGGAAGAATAATGGGCGAAACGCTTGCTCAAAACATGCTCGGAAAAAAGGTGGCATATCGTCCTGGTCCATGGTTTAACTCGGCTAAGTTTTTTGACCTTGAATATCAAACCTATGGCGAAGTATCATCAACGCCTACTGAACATGTGGAGTCGTTTTTTTGGGTAGATAAAAATGATGAAAGAGCTATTAAAGTTCAATTTGATATAAATACCAATAAATTTTTGGGAATCAATGCTTATGGGGTTAGATTTCGCCATGAATATTTCGATCAGAAACTTAGAAAAGGTGAGCTTGTCTCAGACGTAATTGCGGGTTTTAGAAAAGCAGATTTTGATCCGGAATTTCAGTCGGATTTTCATAAAGGTTTCATCGCTTATTGGAATTCAACTTACCCTGATTTCAAAGTTCCGGGCAATAGAAAATACATATTGTTTTGAAACAGATACAATTCATAGGGCTAGGTCTATTTGCAATAGCATTATCGGTGTTCATCACATTGCCGTTTGGCGGTAGTTATGAAATCGATGCTGATGAAATGAAGATTGTCATCAAAAACCCTACTCATTATAGAGCTATGGAGGATGGCTTGAGAAATATGGTGGACAAAGAATATAGTTCGCAATGGCTAATGGTTCGTGATTATCGTTTGGTTCAGGATGTGGTTAACCATCAGTACGAGAGCAGCAGGCAATGGGATCAGGTCATTTATGTAGATTATGCTTTTGATCTCATTAAAACTGCTGAGAAAGGTGTTGCTAAAGAATATGCCGGCTGGTTGTTTTTGCTTGTGTTTATTTTAGGACCAATTGGTGCGCTGCTTTATATCCTCCCACAAATAAAACAGTTAGCGGGCATCAAAAACGACCATGTTTTTCATGACTCTGTGAGTACACGTGGTTGGTTAGGTATGCTCATTGGTTTTTTGTTGATCGCTTTTTACATCGTATTGTATTGGTTTCCTGAATACATCACTAATTGGGTTTTATTGGTTGATTGGTTGAGTGTTTTAATGAATGGAAGCACAGCTACTCAGTGGTTTTTATATGGCTTTATGTACACCATTGCCATTGTGGTTATGGGGGTGAGGATGCTGATAAAGTATCGGCACAGCAATTATCACATGGTTAGAACCGTCTCGGTGATATTTTTTCAGGCGGCATTTGCCTTTACCATTCCGCAAGTTCTGTCATCACTCAGTTTGCCGAGCCCTGATTTGAAGAATATGTGGCCGCTTGATTATAGCTTCTTTTTTGACTATCGACTGAACGAAATGATACAGGCGGGAACTATTGGGTATTTCATGTTGGGATGGGGTGTATTGTTGTTTGTAATAGGCGTTCCCTTGTTTACCTACTTTTATGGAAAACGCTGGTATTGTTCATGGGTTTGTGGTTGTGGGGGGTTGGCCGAAACAGCGGGTGATCCTTTTCGACAGCTAAGCAATAAAAAGCTTGCAGCGTGGAAGTTGGAGCGTTGGATGGTTCACGGGGTGTTGTTACTTTCTGTATTGATGACGGCTGCTGTTTTGTTTACCTTTTTTAGTGGTGAATCCGAGCTTTTCTCTTTGGGTAGTTGGTATGTTTCCAGTTATGATGTTCGCGGATGGTACGGATTTGCAATTGGTTCTGCTTTTGCAGGAGTTATCGGAACTGGTTTTTATCCTTTGCTTGGAAATCGGGTATGGTGCAGGTTTGGTTGTCCTTTAGCTGCTTACCTTGGAATTGTTCAGCGGTTTAAGTCGCGTTTTAGAATCACCACAAACGGTGGACAGTGTATAAGTTGTGGGAATTGTTCAACGTATTGCGAAATGGGTATTGATGTGAGGTGGTATGCACAGCGCGGTCAAAATATCGTTCGGTCATCATGTGTGGGATGTGGCGTTTGTTCTTCGGTTTGTCCGCGCGGGGTGCTCAAATTAGAAAGTGGTGTTGACGATGGTTCTTCACGTACTGAGGTGAAGGCAATTTTATTGGGTAATGAAGGAATTAAGCTAAATTTATAGCATGAACTATATGTTTAATAAATATTGTTTAAATTATTGGAATAGAATGTTTAATGAGTATGTATTAGTGTTGAAATTTTTATCATTTTTAGTGTTTATGTGTTCGTTGTGTTGAAGGTAATTGATGTGATTATACCGGCATTTAATGAAGAAAATGCTGTTGGAAAGGTAGTTAATGCCATTCCAAAAAATTTGGTGCGAGACATAATTGTGGTGGACAATAACTCCTCGGATCAAACATGTAAGCAGGCAAGTTCAGCGGGTGCAATAGTTTTGAAACAGCACATTCAGGGATATGGTGCCGCTTGTTTGAAAGGGATGGATTTTATTCATGGAAAGACCATCAAGCCAAATATTATAGTCTTTTTAGATGCTGATTACTCTGACCACCCTGAGGAGTTGCCGCAATTGGTGGAGCCAATAATTGAAGAATCTGCCGACATGGTCATTGGAAGCAGATCGCTTGGCAATAGGGAAAAAGGCTCCATGACATTTCCACAACGCTTTGGTAATCGATTGGCCACAGTGCTTTTGAAATTGATTTATGGCTACAAATTCACTGACTTGGGGCCTTTTAGGGCTATTCGTTATGATAGATTGGTGGAACTGGGAATGAGCGATATGAATTACGGCTGGACAATAGAAATGCAGATCAAAGCGGCCAAACGAAATTTAACGTGCGTTGAAGTTCCTGTAAAGTATCGGGTGAGAATTGGTGAGTCAAAAGTTTCTGGAACAGTTAAAGGTGCCTTTTTAGCCGGATATAAAATAATACTTACGCTTTTTAGATATGCTTGATTGGTCGGTATTACTCTGGTTTGAATGGCTTATCACCGCAGTTTACTTCATGGCGTTGATTTTTATCTTCTTATATAGCCTTACCCAGCTCAATTTGGTCATTCAATATAGGCGCAAGAGAAAACCAAAGCCCATCTATAAAGAGCTGGAGCATTGGCCTATGGTTACGGTTCAATTACCTCTGTACAATGAACGCTATGTTGCCGATCGTTTGATCGATACTGTTGCTCAACTGGACTATCCCACCGAAAGACTCGAAATTCAAGTGCTGGATGACAGCACCGATGAAACCTCTGAAATTGTGGCTCGGGCAAAGGCCAAATGGAGAAAACAAGGAATCTGGATTAATGTTATCCATCGCACCAATCGTGGAGGGTTTAAGGCAGGTGCATTAGCGCATGGTTTAAAACGAGCCAAGGGTTCCTTCATCGCAATTTTTGATGCGGACTTCCTTCCGACTAAGGATTTTCTAAAACAAACTATACCTCATTTTTCTGATGAAAGCGTGGGTGTGGTTCAATCCAGGTGGGCTCATCTCAATCAAGATTTCAGCATGCTGACAACACTTCAGGCTTTTGGTTTGGACGCGCATTTTACGGTTGAGCAAACTGGTCGAAATGAATCTAATTTTTTTATCAACTTTAATGGAACAGCAGGTGTTTGGAGAAAGTCAACCATCGTTGATGCAGGCGGATGGAGCAGTGACACGCTTACAGAGGACCTTGATTTGAGTTATCGTGCCCAGCTAAAAGGTTGGAAGTTTGTTTTTCGTGAGGATATTGCTTCTCCGGCTGAGTTACCCGTTGCGATGAAGGCCTTGAAAACACAACAATATCGCTGGACAAAAGGAGCTGCGGAGTGTACGGTGAAGAATTTAAGAAAAGTCTTGTTCAACCAGAGGCTCGCACCCGACATCAAGTTTCACGCTTTGTTTCACCTCATGAATTCCTTTGTGTTCATTTGTGTGATTCTTGCTTCCATTTTGAGTGTTCCTATGCTTTTTATTAAACATAAACTGCAAGCAGATGCATGGCTTTTGGCTGGTGGATCGATTTTTTTGCTGAGCCTTGTCTTTCTGATATTATTTTATTGGACATCTTTCAAGAGCTTACATCCGAAACTGGGAGTGCTGACATTTTCAAAGCGTTTCCTGCTTTTTTTATCGATGTCTATGGGCTTGAGCCTGCATAATTCAATCGCGGTTTTTGAGGGGTATATCGGCCGAAAAACTCCGTTTGTACGCACGCCAAAGTTTAATTTAGATGCAAGCAACGTGGGCTGGAAAAGCAACGTATATATTGGAAGATCAATCGGATGGCTAACCATACTTGAAATACTTTTGGCTTTCTTCTTTGCTTATGCAGTGGTTCAGGGAATCATTTTTAAGGACTACGGATTGATACCTTTTCATGTAATGCTTGTATTTGGATTTAGCATGATTGGTGGCTTGAGTTTGAAACATGCTCTGGTAAGTCGATGATCAATCTAACCCGAATGTTTGCGTGAATAACCTCCTTTAGCTACAACGCTGAAATTTACTTTGTAATAAAAGCTTAACAAATCGGCTAAAGTCTTATGCATTGTTACTTTTACCGCACTTGAAAAATAAAGTATGAAAGCGTATAAAGACGAAGTTGAAGCAGCAGATGATTTTGGTAGAAAAATTACCGAGCTAAAACAAGAATTGGGGAAAGTAATTGTCGGGCAAGACATGGTGATCGATGCGTTACTTACCTCCATTTTTAGTAATGGTCACTGCCTTTTGGTCGGTGTTCCTGGATTGGCTAAAACTTTGCTGGTAAATACTATGAGCGAGGTGCTTGGGCTTCAGTTTAGTCGAATTCAGTTTACTCCGGACCTCATGCCCTCAGATATTGTAGGGTCTGAAATACTGGATGAAAACAGAAGTTTTAAGTTCATTAAAGGACCGATTTTTGCAAACATAATCTTGGCAGATGAGATAAACAGAACACCTCCAAAAACTCAAAGTGCTTTACTTGAAGCCATGCAGGAACGATTGGTGACAGCCGGAGGAAAACGTTACAAGCTGGATGCTCCATTCTTTGTTTTGGCTACTCAAAACCCGATCGAGCAAGAAGGAACCTATCCACTTCCAGAAGCGCAGCTTGACCGCTTTATGTTTAATATTTGGGTAGATTATCCATCGTTTGAAGAAGAGGTGAATATTGTTAAATCCACCACTTCTACTCATACAGTTGACCTTAAGCATGTGATGAGTGCTGAAGAAATCCTGTTTTTTCAGCAATTGGTAAGAAAAGTTCCGGTTCCTGACGGGGTGATTGATTTTTCGGTGAAACTGGCGAACTCTACCCGGCCTGGAAAGGATTACTCACCTTCAATTACCAATGAATTTGTAAACTGGGGTGCCGGTCCGCGAGCAAGCCAATATTTGGTGCTTGGTGCTAAATGCCACGCCTTACTCAGGGGTAAATACTCACCTGATAATGAAGATGTTAGAGCGGTGGCGACCAACGTATTGCGTCACCGGATTGTGCGGAATTACAAGGCAGAGGCAGAGGGTGTCTCAACGGAAGATATCATTGAAGAGTTGATTAAGCATGCTGCGATCTAAAGTTCTCTGAGTGTCCCCACAGCGAGTCTTCTTACAGTTTGTGGATAAAATATAGCAATTGCTAATATCGTATATTCTGCAAGTAGATAAAGGAAATCCGTAGAGGGTGTTTCTTCTTGATAGGCGTTGTAGCTTAAGAATATTACGAGTGACCACACAATCGGAAATTGAATGCGTGAAAACACTGCCAGCAAAATCAACGTGGAGATATACCAAGGATGCACCGTTGTGGCCAGTAACAGGTAGAAGGTCAGAGCCCAGAGCATAGAATTCAACGCAGAACTTATGCTCTCTCTTTTCTGTTTCCACCACAAAATGATCACTATTAGGATGGTTAAAAGAGCTAATAGTGGGCCGATTAACGCAATTTCATTATACCCGGTAATCCAAAACCCAATTGTTCGAAATAGATAGTAGATGCTTGCATTGAATTCAAAGTGATTGCTATAGAGTAGAAGACTTTTAAAAAAATGCTCTAAATTTTCAGGATGCAAGACTGGGCCGAACAATACGATGGTAGAAACCAAAAAAGAAAGGGTATATCCAATCCTGAATTTAGGTGGAACGGCTTTGAACAAAAAAGGAAAGAATAGCAATGGGATGAGCTTTGTAGCCACTGCAAGTGAAAGGGCTATTCCGCTCAATTTGAATCGATTGTTTTGAAATGAATAAAGGCAGGCTAGCATGAAGAAAATCATCAATGCTTCAAAATGAGCATTGGCTAAAACATCAACAATGATCAAAGGGTTGAGAATATAAAGGATGCTGTATTTTGGACTGATCTTAAAGCCCATGAGCACCTTAGGTAACAACCAAATGGTTCCGATTTCTGCTAGGAGCAGAGGCAGCTTTATGATAAGTGCAGCAAGGTAAAAATCATTTCCGGCAAGCGCCCCAAAGGCAGATATGGTTTGAATGATAATCGGGTAAACGGAAAAGTAACCTGCACTATTAAGCTTAGGGTAGAGCGATTCAAATGGTTGGTCTAAATGTTCGGTAAAGTATTCAGTGGGCGTTAACCAATATGGGTTTACTCCATCTAAAATCAATGATCCATCCCAAATAAAACGGTAGATATCATCGCTGAGCTGCGGAAATGCCAACCAAGCAATGCAACGAAAAAAAATGCCAAAAAAGGCCACCTTTTGTATGTTTTTTATTTCGTGATACAGCACGAGATAGGCAGCAAACATGCCAAAATAAACGACCAAAAGCTGACCGGTTTCGGATCGGGGTGTAAAAAAAAGGAGAGCGATTTCTGCGAATAGGAACAACAGCAGACCAATGATCGTGATGAGGTTTAGTTTACGAAGATTCATTCGTCTCGCTCTTCAACTTTTAAGATTTCAATTCTACGTTCCTTAGCGGCTTTCGGACTGTATATAGCCCTCAACTCATCAGAATAATCATCCGATACATCTGAAGATGATTTTGACTCTCCAAATGGGATTTTATTAATCTTCAATTGACCACTTTCTATGAAAGGTTTCAAAGCTCCATTTTTATATGCTAGCAGATAATTTTCCATGCTCACAATTCTTCGGTAGGTAAGGTTTAGGTTGTATTTGCTATTGGCAATCGGACTGGCATATCCTTGAACCTCAAGGGTTATATTGGTGCTGTCGCTGAGCTCTTTCAACAACACGTTTAAGGTTTTATCTAATTTATCGATACTTCGCTCCAGATCTGTTTCAAAGAGTTGTTTTAAGGCGCTTGCCATCCGCATTTTTTCCGTACCGCTCAGGTTGCTTCGGTTCACCGATTCCACGTATTCCAACTGAAGGTTTAAGTATTCCTCAATGGTTTCTGGATAGGTTTGGGTTGTTGTGATGGCCATCGTTCTTGGGTTTGGCCGGTCGTTATGAAAATACAAGCTGATTGGCAGCAAACTCTGAAGTTCCTCTATGTTTTGAGGGTTCTCAACTTCGTTAATGGGCTTCAAGGCGATCAATGTGTCCAGCGTGTCAACTGCTAACTCAATCGAATCGATTGGGGCAATAATGGTGTCAATTATAGCCGGAGGGATCATTTTGGCCTTATATAAATCGTTACAGCAGGTTTCATTGCCACGTTGTTTTGTTCCTGAAATTCTATTTGAAGCAAAATAGGCAACGCTGTCTGAGCGCCTACCCATAAAGTAATAATCATCAGCCGGAGAATTAATTTCAGTCCTCAGGTTTTGCGGAATTTCGGTGCTTCCTAATCTAGCTTCAAATTTAAAGATATCAAAGCCCCCGAACCCAGCTAACCGGTCAGAGCTGAAATATAAGGTGCTGTCGCTGTTGTCATACCATGGTGTGATTTCATTTCCCGCAGTATTAATATTTGATCCGAGGTTTCGAACTCTTTCCGTTGGCTCACCATTTTTCATCAAAACATACCAAAGATCCATGCCGCCTTTACCTCGCCCTCTGTCTGATGAAAAAATAAGGTATTGATCTCCATTCTCTATGGCAAGGGTTGGTTGGGTGTTGCTGCTTTCCTCCAGGTTAATGGGTGAGGGCATAGGCCGTGGTTCGCTCCAAATCGAGTCCTGAAATCTACTTTCATAAATTACAGATTCGCTCAACGAAGGGCATTTGGTAAAGTAAAACCTCATCGTGTCCGGTGAGAAAGTGAGATTCCCAACGTGCATTCCTTTTTCAGAAAGTGGCAACCCTAATTCTGCAGCATTCCACACATTGGAATCTGCTATGGCTTTTTTTATCTCCACAAAAGCAGGATTAGATTTTTTCACCTCATCGTTTTCATACCGCATGGTCGCAAAAAACATAGTTGTGTCGTTATAAAGGAATGGACTCATTTCTGCATGAATGGTGTTTAAACCGCTGTCCGGAGTACTGATTTCAAATTGAGCTGTGTCATTTTGATGTTCTATAGCCCATTCGCAACTCATCTCCTCGGCTCGTGCCCAGCGATACAAATCATCCCGCGATCGATAGATCCTTAAGAAGGTTTGGAAATTCATTTTAGCCAACTCGTATTTCCCTTGTTGCTTTTGCATTAGTCCCAGGTAGTGAGAAGATTCTGGGTATTCGTCTTGCCCGTCAATTGCCGATGTCGCTTCATAAAATTGTTCAGCGCGCTTGTAGTTCCTTAGCATCCGGTAGCCTTCGGCTGTTTGAAAGTTAGCTTCAAGAATGTTTGTGTCCATTTGAAGGGCTTTTTTGTAATAGCCAATAGCTGAATGGTAAAAACCGTCTTTAAGTTCTTTATTCCCTTTAGCAATGTATTGTCCGGCCGATTGCCCTAAAACCCCTGTTACGGTCAAAGCAAGAAGTGAAGTGAATAGATACCTGCGGATCATAAATAATCTGGACATTGTCTGAGGCGCTTGACTTTTTCTTGCACAGTGGCAATGGTATAAATTACTGCGAACTCCCATCCACCACGATAATTCGTTGCAGGTTTTAGTGTTGAGAGGTTGACATCATAAGCACCACCGATGTAAAGGCTATTCATTTGAAACCCAACAGAAATATTCGCTGCGTCTTCCGGGCGTCCCCAAAAACCGAGTTGCACCGATTGCGGGTTAACTTTTCCAGTATTAAGATGATAACGCACCGATGAACCCAGAAGAAACTCGTTTTGATTGCCTTGTTGCATAAATTGCACTGCGGGCATTAAGTCCCATTTTGAGTGCAACTGAATGGAAGATAGAAGGTGGATGTTATTTCTTCTCAATAGTGGATTCACTGTGTTGGAATAGAAGCTTCTATCCGGTTCAGTAACGTTAAATATTGAAAAACCCACCCCAACTCGGTTTCTTTCATCTGTTTTCCGCTCCAGAAATATGCCGGCACCGGCATTGACTTTTGAAAGACCAGGTTGAGTATTATTCACATCGGTAGTGCTTTGTCCTGGATCATAACGAATGCCGTTGTATTGATCACCAAAACTTAATTGTGAAAAATCAATGGATTGCTGAAAGATACCTGCCGTGGCTCCTAAATGCAGCTTTAGCTTAGAACTTATGCTAACTCTCCCGGCTAAAAACCCATGAAGTTGGGTTGTGGTTAGACTCGAAAGTCCCGCTTGATCTTGCGCTATGTGAAACCCAATACCTATAGGTTTGATGTTCATAGGAGCATTCAAATCTAATCCTCCTCCAAACGTTCGAAATGGTTGTGGTGAAACGGACGCCCATTGATTTCGAATGATTCCGCTAAAACGATAGGTGCCTTCAAAATGCCCGGTAAAGGCCGGATTGGTGAACATTGGCGTAGCAAAAAACTGAGTAAAGTGAATGTCTTGAGCATTTACTTTACAAAAAACAAGAAGCAGCAATATGGTAGTGATCGCTTTTGTCAATGCAGCTTGGTTATGTTTCCTTTTGTTTTATATTGATCTTTAGTTGGACAAGTGACTTCCAGTTGAAAAACATAAACAGCACGGTCGGCTTGTTCGCCTTTATAGGTTCCATCCCAACCGATCGATTGATCCTCTGACCTAAACACTTCATTTCCCCATCTGTCGTGGATAATCAACAACATAGACTCCACATTTTTACCATATACCCGCAGCTCATCGTTTAGTCCATCACCATTTGGGGAGAAAGCCGTGGGTATGTAAATTTCCGGAGTGTCACAAAGAATTTCATAAGGACTTACCCTTACCGTATCGGAAAAAACACACTCAGGCGTTTCATTATCAGTAACAGTCCAGATGTAATCTGTGGTGCCTTCAGGCTGAGCCAAAGTATTTGCGTTTTGGGGATCTTGAATAGTGGCTTCAGGTGACCATGATGTAGAGATGTTCCCGTTGGTCGGCTCACCTCTTAACTCTATGGTTTGACCTCTGTAAAAACTATCAGGAACCGCAATGGCGTTAACTGTTCTTCGATCCAGAGCAGATATTGAAAATTGAACAAAATCCCTGGCAATACAACCGGAGTCATTCTGACTTATTGCAGTGAGGTAATAACTTTGGGCGGTATCTCCAAAGAGGTCAATGTAGTTGGTATAAATATCTGAAATAGACTCCGATGGATTGTCAGAATATTCGTTCTTTGTCCAGATATAAACGAAGGTATTCAGCGGGTTGTTTGATGTAGCTTTAACTCTGAATGAATCGTTTTTACAAATGGTGGAGTCCACACTTAATTCAATGTCCTCATCACTGATTGTGACCAAAATCGTATCAACCATTTTGCATCCGCTCTCTTTTGTTGTTCTGAAATAAAAGTAGTTCAATGCGTTATCCAATTGATCGATGAGCAAAGTGCTGTCGTTGCTTAAAATACTTTGAAAATCGGGGTCATCACTCCATTCAAAGGTATCTGCCTGACCAAATGCTGTGCCCGTGATCACAAATGGATCATAATTACTGCAAATAATTGTGTCATTTCCTGTGGAAATGGGGTATTCATCAACTACAATGTCTTGTAATATGCGCTCTTGACATCCCCCATAGTCAATTACCAGTCTAAATGTTGTGTTTTGTGTTACCTGAACGGTGGGGTTTAAACTGTTTGGATTACTCAGCGGACCACTGGGTTGCCAGCTTATGCTCGCTCCGGTTAGATTTTGGTAATCTATCGGGTCAGGACCGAGTGTCGCTTCATCTCCAATACAGCGCTCAATTTCCGGCAAGCGATAGTTGGTATCAAGCGCGATGTTAATATTACGAATCAGCGTATCCTTTAAGTTACAACTGGTCGGGTCATCAACGATTAGGGTAATGCTATAATTACCTTTTTCAGTGAACGTAATACTTGGGTTTCCAACCGTTGAGGTTTGTCCGTTGCCAAAATCCCAAAAGAAGGTTGTGTTGTTCTGGGTTACACTATTGTTTTGAATATTAAGTGTGTAAGGTGCGCAAGCAAACGGAGGGATATTAAAATCAGCCACTACAATAGGAAGTTGAAAGTCTATTTTGAAAACAGCATTGTTACAATTATTACTGTTGTTTTGCGGTGAATGAGCACCTGGTGATGGGGCTATTGGAAAGTCATTGAAACCTCCACAACTGGCGCAAACCGAGTGGTAAATTTGGCCGGCTCGATCAAATCTGCTCGTGCCGCCATCAACGTGATCTTGGGTAAGGTTTCCACCATAAAAAGTCCCAAACTCCAGATTGTTCCCATCAGGTGATATCACTGCCATGTA
>JBBDRU010000292.1:0-3055 GCA_040905305.1 Salibacteraceae bacterium
AGCAAATTCTGTAACATTATTTCCAATGCGAATGGGTCCCAATTCAAATTGATCAATTTCCCGGACAACTTTGCCGGTAACGGTCATGATTTGTATTTGAATTTGATCGGGAATTTGCGAACCGGTCAGCGTAAACACAAATTTTGTAGAAGTAGAGAATGGATTCGGATAATTCAACAGTCTGGTGACAGTAGATTTATTGACGACTTCAAAATCCACTTGATAGTCATTCGCCCCGGAAGCATTGCCACTGGCGTCACGCGCTTGTACTCTTAAGCGATACATCCCATCTTCCGCTAAAATGGGGTTAAAACGCACTTCTGCCACATTATCGGGCAATTGCGCGGGAATGAACTCAAGTCTGCCCAATGCACTGCCTTCAAAGTTCACTAGCTTTTCCTCACCGTTTGGAAGCCGCAAAAAGATTGAAAAAGAGGAAGTATCCTCAATTGCCAAATAATTGTTGTCATCTTCCAAACGCAAGCGGATCTCAGGTTTGGCGGAAACCAACTCTCCATTCATGATGTGCCTGCCGTCGAAGGTGACATCCAAAAGTGGATTCAACTGATCGCTTGCTATAAAAACATCAAATTGTCCTTGATTATTAAAGTAGTTCGATTCAGCAATAGTTCGTTGTGGATTTAACTCCAATTCGATTTGCTGCCTGCCGCTTAAATTAGAAGTAGGTACTTCAAATTCTACAATTGTAAAAGTGTCAACAAGACTTATGCTATAACTAAATGTACTGTCCCATTTCGTTTGCCCGGCAGGATTCCTTAGCGCTACACTCAGATCAAAAGCCTGCACCGCTGTTTGCGAATTGTTTCTTACGGCAATTTTAACCTCAGCAGCTTGTCCTTTCTCTAAACTATCTGCATTCAATTCGTAAAAATCGGTCGGACTTAAAGCTAGATCAGCAGCGGCAGTAAATGTTAGTTGCCAATAATCAAGTTGAGGAGGAGTAAAAACCTGATCATCGGAACTCAGTGCACGCAGTTCCAAATGTTCTGCATCATTGGGCACCAACTGACTGATGTTAGTATCCAAATCAAAAGCATTGGAGGCAAGTATGCTTGTTCGATTCCCACTACTGTTAATACTAGTAAGTTCAACGGTCAGACTATCAGCACTGTTCGTTTCCTCTTTACTAAACTGATAAGTCAGCCTTTGCCAAGCACTTCCCGGTCCAATCGCTCTTGACCTTAACTCCCCAAAGTTGGCTGAAGTTGTTAGGGTTCTTCGCACTTCAATGGAAGCATTGGTCGAATCGCCCGCTACTTCATTCACGCTGTTGCTTTTCCCTTTTTTCACCGTAAAAATAAAGGGCTCTCCGTTTTGAAGATTATTCACTTCTGTGCTTCCCAACTGCTCAAAAGCCCTCAAAATACTGGAATCTTGCGCCCAAATGTTATCGTAATTTACATTAAACCATGTATAAACCACAACATAGTTATTGGTCGGAATTTCATTGAGTAAAAAATCACGCATGGCAAGCATTTGAGCAGAGTCGTTTTGCCTGAACAAAAAGTAATTCTCCGAACGACTACGATCAGGCACACAGTAGTTATCTAAATTTGCTTGCCCAAAATCATTGGACGAGTTTTCGCCCATATAAGGCGTTTTCCATGACTCCAAAGTCAGTGAATCAAGCACGGCAATTAAAAAACCCGGCGTTCCGCCGCAAGCACTTCGCTCGCGAACATCAGCATCTAAGGCGTATAAAATTTCGTTGGTCTCCGCAATTGTCGGCGAGCCTTTGGTACGAACCAGCAACTCGCTGTTCCGGTCGGTGTATTCAAATTTTCGATTGTTTTCATTGAGGGTTAAAAACTGAAAATCATTTTGTTGATACTGTCCAATGTGTCTTTGTCCCCAGCCACTTTCTCCTGCAATGTATTGAAAAGAGGCCGTTCGCCAATTCGCCTGCTCACCCATTTGCGGCTGACGACTTACACGCCAATAATACACTCTTTCATTGACCATGTTTTGCAACAATTGAGGCTCCCATTCCAACACTCCACCTCGACTCACTTTGGTCCAACTTTCCTTCACTGAACTGTTGAAATTTGCCGTGGTGTCCAACTCAAAAACATACGTTCGTTCTTGTTCAAACGCATAAACCGTTGATGCTTTAAGCTTGATTGACTGATCACCCACTATAGCAAAATCAGTCGGATAAACCGGGACAATTTCACCGGCGCGAATCTCCACACTAAAATCAAGGCGATTATTTAAAACAGATAGTTCATCAATTTGATTCATGGGATCCAAAAGCAAGCTGAAACGATTTTCTCCGGCAGAATAGATCATGTCAATGGGCAGGCGAAACTGGATCGACTCTTTGTAAAAAACCGGACGAATGACTTTGCTGTAGGCGGTATCCGTCTTTCCGGCAAATGGAAAATCATGACTCAGGCGAATGTCTAGTGAATCATTCACCGCCCGACCAATATTATCAATTTGAATTTCAATAAAAAAGGAATCTAAATCCGTACTTAAATTCGTTGGCGTGATCGATACATTTTCTGCCAAAGCTCGATAATCCGGATTCGCGGTCTGATACATTTTCAATGCCGGATCACCCTGCAAAGTCATTTCCAAACACACACTCTTCAAACTTAAATCGTTAAAATCATCTTGGATTTCTTTTACCGCCAAGCGCATGTTTTCGGCAATGGTAGCATCGTAATTCGCATTGGCCATTTTTTCATAAAATGCTCCGGAATACAAACTCAAGGGATAAGGCAAACCGAGGTTTCCGTTGGCGATAAAGCCGATTGCGCCCTTGTTTCGCTCCAAAACGTAAGATTCGCCGGTGCTCATTACATCGGCCTGATGATAATTCCCCGCAAAGCAGGAATTGGCTAATATCGTTGGGTATTTTCCACGGTTGTTCAATTTATCCGGACTGTCGATGCTGATGTCAAAATTTCCGGTTGCGGAAGCGTGACCAAAAAAGGTCATCAATGCAGTGCCATTGTTTATTAAGGTTCGAATGGAATCGGAAAGTGAGGTCTGAAAAGGTGATGATGAACTTTTGCGGAAAGTCTTCACA
>JBBDRU010000293.1:0-18547 GCA_040905305.1 Salibacteraceae bacterium
CCGCCACGGCCAAGTCCGCCTCCAATCATAGAGCCACCGTAATACCTTCTGCCCGAGTGACCATATCCTGTAAATCGTCTTTTGGTACCAACGATCATGTAGATGATGAAAATAATGATGATGGGAATTACCCCCCATGGAATGCCTTTTTTGTCGGCTTTTTCACTGGCTACATATTCTCCTGCAAGGGCTGCCATCATAGAGTTTGTGGCTTTATCAATTCCTGCAAAGTAGTCGTTTCTTTGAAAGGCCGGTTTGATGTCATTTTCAATAATACGCTTAGAGATGGCGTCAGGAATAGCACCTTCAACACCGTATCCAGTGTGAATTCTGATTTTTCGATCTTTAACAGCAATGAGTAATAACACCCCATTGTCATTGTTACCACCTCCAATGCCCCATTTTTCTGCCAACCGTTGCGAAAAGTCAAACAAATCATCACCTTTAAGCGAACTAATGGTTACAACTGCAATTTGAGTGGAAGTTTTATTGTCATAAGCCACGAGTTTCTGTTCGAGTTTTTGAACCTCGCTAACACTTAAGATATTTGCATTGTCGCTTACCAGTTGTTTCGGGGCGGGAGGAATGTCCAATGCCCATATTGAGCCCAAGGGAATCCACAGCATTAAAAAAAGAGCAAGCAGATTATTTGTTCTTTCCATAGCTGATGTCGTCCTTTAATTCGTTTAAATCGTCTTTTTGATAAGGGAAGTATTGCTTTAACTGCTGACCCGCATCGCTAATTCCTTCGATGATTCCATCTACAATATTTCCTTTTTTGAAGTGACCAAGCATCAAATCCTTTGTTTCGTTCCAAAAATTTTCAGGTACCTTTTCATTGATGCCTTTGTCACCAATGATGGCGAATTTATGGTCTTTAAGGACAACCAAAATCAGGACACCGTTTCGCAATTCGGTTTTGCTCATGCCCAATTTGTTAAACATCTCCACAGCCTCTTCATAAGCATCTTTTTTGCAGCGCTGTTCAATGTGTATTCGAATTTCCCCTGACGTATTCAATTCAGCTGCCTTTATGGCATCAGTAATACGCTTTTCTTCGGCTTCTGTGAATGGCGGCTTTTCAAACATTAAAATTCAACATTTGGTGCGTTTTCGGCTCCGGCATCTGCCTCAAAATATCCTTTTTTCTCAAATCCAAACCAGCCCGCATAGATCACGCGCGGGAAGCTTCTGACGTAACTGTTATATTCTTTTACCGCCTCATTAAATTTTTGACGAGCCACTGAAATCCTGTTTTCTGTACCTTCCAGTTGTGCTTGAAGTTCGAGAAAGTTTTGATTGGCTTTTAACTCAGGGTATCGCTCAACGGTGACCAAAAGACGGGATAGAGCTCCTGAAAGCTGAGATTGGGCAGCTTGAAATTTTTCAATATTGGCCGGTGTGAGTTCGTCTGCATTTATGTTTATGCTGGTAGCTTTGGATCTTGCCTGGATCACTTCCGTGAGTGTTTGTTGTTCAAAATCTGCATAGCCTTTTACGGTGTTTACCAGATTTGGAATCAGGTCTGCCCTTCGTTGGTATTGCGCTTGCACATCAGCCCATTTCTGACTGATAGATTCATCTTTTTCCACCAAATTGTTGTAGCCGCAAGATGACATAAAGATGGCCAAAAGACCCATGAGAAAAGAAATACGAATGGTTTTCATTGAGTTTTGATTTTATTTAATCTATTCAGATAGGTCTAAAAATTGTTCCAAAAACAATTATAAGCCAATACGTCAGTAAGTGAAGTTGAAAAATGATAAGAGGAGGAAAGCATATCTGGATAATCCGATTACTTTTTTGATTTCTGCATCGGGTTTAAATCGTCACCTCGACCGTAACGGCCGCTAGATTTATATAATTCAAACCGACTTTGAGGAGTTCTTTCAGGCCAATAGTTATTACTTCTGTCAATATCTGCCGTTTGCAGGTTTGGGTCAAGGATCACTTCTTTGATTTCCTTTTTAGAGTAGAATACTTTGCTGACCTGTTTTGCGTCCATTTTCCAAATTTCTGCAGGGATGTAATGCCGATCCTTACTGTTGTCTGAATACACGAATTCAAGAATAATAGGCATCGGTAATCCTCCTTTATTCGAAAAGTCAATTTGGTAGTAATTCCAGTCATATCCCAACATTTCTTTTTCCTCATCTTCCAAACCTTCGATATACTTTTTGTATTGATCGCGGTCGTAGGAGGTGGCTTGGTACCTGTCGTACTTATTGTAGAAGTCCTGTAATTCAGGTTTTTCTTCAATCACTGGAGATGTTATCGTTTTAGCATTGATGGATTCACCTAAATACTCTGGTTCTTTTTCAACTCGCGCTTTTTTATAAGCCAGTTCTTTATCCGGGTCTTTTGTGTCAATGGTGTACCATGTCAAGTTGTCAACAGAAATATCTACCGGATCGGTGCCATAAAACCACCCGCGCCAAAACCAGTCTAAATCAACACCGGAAGCATCTTCCATGGTTCTGAAAAAATCTGCCGGAGTAGGGTGTTTGTATGCCCAACGTTCACAATATGTTTTAAAAGCGAAGTCAAATAACTCTCTTCCGAGAATGGTTTCCCGCAAAATATTTAGGGCAGTTGCCGGTTTTCCATAGGCATTGTTTCCAAATTGGAAAATGCTTTCACTGTTGGTCATGATCGGAGTGATATATGATTGATCGCCTTTCATGTAATCCACAATCTTTGCGGGATTTCCTCTTCTGGAAGGATAATTTGGATCCCATTCTACCTCTGTGAGGTATTGTACAAACGTATTTAAACCCTCATCCATCCATGTCCACTGGCGTTCATCTGAATTGATAATCATCGGAAAAAAATTGTGCCCAACCTCATGAATGATCACTCCAATCATACCGTATTTGGTGCCTTCAGAATAGGTGCCATCGCTTTCAGGTCTTCCTCCATTGAAACAAATCATTGGATACTCCATCCCGATGCGGTCAGTATGGACAGAAATGGCCACGGGATAGTCATATGGAATAGTGTATTTGCTGTAGGTTTTGATGGTGTGTGCAACCACCTCGGTGCTGTATTGTTCCCAAAGAGGATTCCCCTCTTTAGGATAGAAACTCATGCACATGATTTCATTGCCTTCGACTTCTATACCCATCGCATCCCAGATAAACCTACGGGAGGAGGCAAAAGCATAATCACGCACATTTCGCGCTTTAAAGGACCAGGTTTTTGTTCCCTTCGATTTTCCTTTTTCGGCCTTTGCAGCTTCCTTCTGGTTGACGATCATCACGGGTTTTTTCGATGATTTAGCCTGATTCCAGCGTTCTTTTTGCTCGCTACTTAAGACTTCGTCTGTATTTTCTAAGGTTCCAGTAGCGGCTACCACATGATCATCGGGCACTGTTATGTTTACTTCATAATCTCCAAAAGGAAGCGCAAACTCGCCCCGACCTAAAAAAGCTTTGTTTTGCCATCCTTCTACTTCGTTATACACACACATTCGGGGAAAGAACTGTGCTATGGTGTAAAGGTAATTTTCATCTTCTTCAAAGTATTCATAGCCCGATCTTCCGCCAATTTCACTCCGATTATTGATGTTATACCACCAATCTATTTTAAAAGAAAACGATTCGCCCTTGTTCAATGTTTTCGGCAAGTCGATGCGCATCATGGTTTTTACAATGGTATGGCTCAATTCATTTCCATGAACATCGGTTACGCTCTTCAGCTTAAACCCGCCATCAAAATCATTATGAAGCCGCTTCAATTGATTAAAGCTAGCCCCATCTTCAAGGCTCATGGTTTGAATTTTCTTAGTGTCAGAGTCCTTAGCGCGCATATTTTGATCGAGCTGAAGCCACAAGTAGTTTAATTGATCAGGGGAATTGTTTGTATAGGTGATTACTTCTGAACCTTCGATGCGTTGATTTTTATCGTCAAGAACAATGTTCATTACATAATCTGCCCGCTGTTGATAGTAATCATGCCCTGGCGCTCCGGAGGCTGTTCGGTAAACATTTGGGGTTGGAAGCTCGGTTCCCAATTGCGAAAATTTTTGCTGCGCCATTGCCGCCACAGAGCTGATAAGTAAAGTAAATACAAGTGTCTTTTTCATCTATACAGGCCAATTGTTAATCGCTAAAAATAAGGATATGATTATACCTAGAATCGAAATAATCTTTTGATGATAAAGTTCACTGGATTTGAATAATTTAGAAAGCAGCATCATCAAACCAAGAAATGCTAATGCAAACACTATTTGCCCTGCTTCAACCCCTAAATTAAAAAATAGCAAAGGTTTCCATACTGGCTGCTCCTTTGGCAACAATGAGGACAGATAGTTCGCAAAACCTAAGCCATGAACCAATCCGAAAATACCCGTTAAAAACAATTTCACTGAAAGTTGATGAGCCTTTTTGAGTAGGTTGCCAAGTGCTGTGATCATTATGGTTATGGGAATTAAGAATTCTACCCAATCTGTTGAAAATAACTTATATCCCGCAACCGTTAAACCAAGTGTTATCGAATGAGCGATGGTGAAGGTGGTGATCAATGAAAGTATTGCCTTCCAGTTACTGCTAGAAACACCGCTAAGTAGTATGGCGACAAAAAGCATGTGATCGTAACCATTCAGGTCTAAAATATGTGAAATTCCCAGTTGGAAGTAGGTAGTAGCCAAAACCTTTTCGCTTAAAAAACGTATCTTAGCGCAAAGATGTTAATTAATAAATCGTGAAATCAATTCTACAGGGGATAAGATTGGTTTTTGTAGTTGTTTTAGTTTTTTGGTTTTCTGACTTTAGATCTCAGGAGTGTATATCTGTAAACAGCAACAACTGGAACAACACAGGAACTTGGCTCTGCGATGGTGTAAATCGCGTGCCAACGTGTGGAGACACAGTTTACATAACAGCGGGTCGAACCGTTTCAGTTACCAATCAAAATAATTATGAGGCATGTGGTTCATCTATGGTCATTGATGTATCTGGTGATTTAGCTTTTACTAACGGTAATAAGTTAGAGTTGCCATGTGGCTCATTGTTCAGTATTCAAATAGGAGGAAGCGTTTACAAAAACGGTCCTGGTGGAGGTTCTTCTACACTAATTAGCATTTGTGACAGTGAAATTTGGCGGGCTGCCGATGGCACGCTAAATGGACCTTATTCCTCCGGTGGATCGGTGCTGCCTATTGAGTTGATTTCGTTTCATGTTTCAGAGTTTGAGGACTATTACCTGCTCACCTGGAAAACCGCAGCGGAAATCAATAATGATTTTTTCACCCTCTACAATTCAGACGATGGGGATGAATGGTTAGAAATACTGGAAATAAGTGGCGCTGGCAAAAGCAATCAGGAGAAAACCTACGAAAGTCAGGTTCAAAGAGACGAAACAATCGGATCCTATTTCAAGTTACAACAAACGGACTTTGATGGTTCCTTTGAGACGGTGGCTTACGTCATGGCGCAGGATGGTATTGATGATTATAAACCATCAACCATGGTTTGGCCAAATCCAACCAACGATATCTTTTATATCGACCTTACCAATTATCGTGGGTCGATTGATATTTTGCTCTATAATCTTTCCGGCTCATTGGTTTATTCATGGCAGGCATCAGCAAAAGAACTGACATTCCGCGGTTCGTTGATTGCAACAGGAGTAAACGATGGAACTTATCTTCTATCCATTGACGATGGAGTAAAGCGTGAGGCGGTAAAAATAACCCTTAAATAATTGGCTAAAAGCTTATTGTTTTATGATGCGAGTCGCTGTTTCTTGAGCTCCGGAAATTTTGAAAAAATATATACCGGCATTTACTTCATGCAAATCCAACTTTGTTTTCTTTGATCTGATCTTGCCGCTCAAAACAGGTTTTCCCATAATGTCAAAAACATGATACTCTTTCCCAATAAATTCTTTAGAAAGCACTACGTTCACATGATCCTGAGCAGGATTAGGATAAGCATTTATAGAGTTGGTAACGTTTACAGGATATACTGAATTTATAAAGGCGGAGTCGATGAAAACCCTCAATTGAGGCCGTCTTTCAGGATCGTTTTGATCGTATGAGTAAAAATTATAAACTACTCGCTGCGTGTCATTCCCGATAGGTTCAGCCTCTAAAATCAAATTAATGTTGGAAGAAGGCTCCCAATCAGGTCTCAAAATGAGTTGGTTTAAAGCCGAAGCCAAATTTGGAGAAATGATTTTCTTTCCTTTTGAAGTGTTCGGTATGTTCCATCTTACTTCTATTGGAACAAATGCACGATTATTCAGCAGGGCAGTTGAATCATCATAAAGTGACGGGTATGCAGAATCCTCCACACGAATTCGAATGGCTAAACTTTCGCTGAAGTCATTTTGAGTAGTCAGGTGTAAATAAGCCGATTGAATTTCTGCCCCGGAAGTGATAAAAGCATCCCTGAAGTATAGACCGGATAGACGCCCTTCACCTAGGTTCCAACCTACCCCTAACTTGAAATCAACCAAGTTCACAAATTCTCCCTTTTGCTCAGCATCTTCTTCTGAAGCCTTTATTTCCAATTTATGCAAGATACCTTGCGCGTGCGTTAAAGTCGAGAGCGAAATAATTAGAAAAGCAATGATCCACTTCATGGTTTGGAATAATATGCAAGTCTCTGAATTCTTATTGAAATATGAATCATTTTCAATCTCAATGATTCTTAAATAACGTGCTGTTATACTTTTATATTAGCCGCAAATTATAAGCATGAAATTAATTTCTTGGAATGTAAATGGCGTAAGAGCGGCAACAGGTAAAGGTTTTTTAGAGAAGCTAACAGCGCTAAACCCTGATGTTATGTGTCTGCAGGAAACAAAAGCTCAGGATGATCAGGTGAAGGAAACCCTTTTTGGAATTGACTACCATCTTTACTCAAATAGTGCTGAACGAAAAGGCTATTCTGGAACTGCTCTCCTTTCAAAAACTGAACCTCTTGATGTAATTTTTGATTTGGGTATTGCTGAGCACGATGCCGAAGGACGTGTAATTTCTGCTGAGTTTGAGGATTTTTGGTTGGTTACTGTTTATACTCCAAACTCTGGCAATGGGTTGGTTAGGTTAGATTATCGCACAACTTGGGATGAGGCATTTTTGAAGCACGTAAAAAAATTAGAAAGCAAGAAACCAGTGATCATTTGTGGGGATTTGAATGTCGCGCATCGGCCAATCGATATAAAGAATGATAAGTCCAATTATAACAAAAGCGCGGGCTACACTCAAAAGGAAATCGATGGGATGGATGCGCTGATCGACAGTGGTTTTATTGATACATTTCGACATTTTCACCCGGATGAAGAAAAGTTTTCTTGGTGGAGTTTTCGTGCAAATGCCCGAGTCAGAAACATCGGGTGGCGTATTGACTACTTTTTGGTCAGCAAGAATTTATCATCTAAACTTAAAGACGCCTTTATTTTAAACGAGGTTGAAGGAAGTGACCATTGTCCTGTTGGTTTGGAGATAAAGTAATCAGTCGTTAACGACAATCAACGGTGATTCGGCTTGGTGTACTTTAAACCTGCCTATTTCTGAAAGGTTTATTCCAAGGCTTAAGGCATGGTTAAGAAGAGGTTTAACACCCTTTTCTGAAACTGCAATCAGCATTCCACCGCTAGTTTGGGGGTCACAAAGCAATTGAAGTTGTTTGGCATCAAGCTTTGAGACTTTGCTGTGAAAAGCTTTAAAGTTGCGCATGGTGTTGTCCGGCATAACAAATTGGGACAAATATTTTTGAATTGAATCAGGAAGAATGATAGGGATTTGATCAAAAGAAATCTGGGCACCTATTTTTCCTTCTTCACACATTTCCAACAAATGACCGATCAATCCAAAGCCAGTTACGTCTGTCATGGCATGTATTTCCGGTTCACTTCCAAGAAGCTCTCCAATTCTGTTCAATATCACCATACTTAAGATGACTTTGTTTATCTCTTCTTCGGTGGCAATTCCGCGCTTGAGAGCGGTAGCAATGATTCCTACTCCAATGGGTTTTGTTATGAATAAACGATCGCCAGGTTGAGCACCTTGATTGGTTTTTATGTGTTTGTGTTGAATAATTCCATTGACTGAAAGCCCAAAAAAAGGTTCTTTGTTTTCAATACTGTGTCCGCCAGCAAGCGCAATATTTGCTTGCCCGCAAATTGAAGCAGCACCTTTCATCACTTCTCCTGCACTGTCGGTGCCAAGTTTTTCAATTGGCCATCCTAAAATGGCAAGAGCACTGATGGGTTTACCACCCATAGCATAGATATCGCTGATAGCGTTTGCTGCTGAAATCTTACCAAAGTCTAGAGCGTTGTCCACAATAGGCATAAAAAAATCTGTTGTGGAAATGATGGCCAGATCGTTTCCTATATCTATCACTGCGGCATCATCGCCCTGTTGGTTTCCTACCAATACATTAAAATCTTTTGAATTGGTTTTTACGTTTCTAAGGATTTTTTCCAGCTCGATCGGTGCAATTTTACACCCGCATCCCGAGCCATGACTTAAGGTGGTTAGGCGTGAATTAGGGAGTTTTTCTTTTTCTTCCATTTGATAAGTTGATCTGCAGCTTCAGCATATTGATTATTCTGCACAATTTGGGAATGCATGGGTTTTCTATTTAGCCTGCTCATCGAGTGTAGGTAAGTTTTGTCGTAATAGCGCAACGCTATTCTGGCAGCAGCAGCAAGGTTGTTGGTATTGATATAATTCAGTGCTGCCTTGGTTTGATCTCCCCCTATTCTCCGCTCAATGCGTTTAAACCCTGCCTTTAAAATATCGCTGGTTTTTTTGCCGTAAAGCGTGCACAAATAATTTATACGTTGTTCTATAGGTCTGTTGATTAATATGATAGGAGCATTTGTTAGTTGGTTGTAAAAAAGATGATTTAGATAAACCGAACCAATAGACTTGCTTTCATCTTCAATCCAAATTACCATCGAACGGTCATGGGAAAGCAATTCAAATGCCAGCATGTTTTCGAAATGTTCAGTGGTCGGCTGAGGGGTTTGGTTGGTGCCAAACACTGAGCCTTTGTGATTTGCTAATGCTTCGAGGTCTATGATTTGCTCTCCCTTGCTTTTAAGCGAATGCAGGAGTTCTGTTTTCCCGACTCCTGTATATCCAGCCAAGTTGATGTATTCATATGGTTGAGCGATTACATCGAGCACTTCCTTTCTCCATGTTTTATAGCCCCCATCGATCAAATTAACCTCAAAACCGGCAGTTTTGAGCAACCATGCCATTGAACCGCTGCGCATTCCGCCACGCCAACAATACATATTTACTTTTCTTTCAGGTGCTATATTCAGGGCTTTTTCAATCCAATGTCGCATTTTTGGATCAACAAAATCTAACCCCACCTTTAATGCTTCTTCTCGTCCAGTTTGCTTATAAGTTAAACCTACCTGATGTCGTTCGTCATTACTAAAAATTGGAAAAGAAATGGCACCGGGAACGTGCCCTTGCTCAAATTCTGCAGGCGATCTTACGTCTAAATTAGGAAGCCCGTTTAATAGAATTTTTGAAGGAACTTGAGTCATGTTACAAAGCTATGTGTGTTCGATGAACATCGAAAACAATCCTAATTATTAAATGACCGAAAGATCCCGACTCGAAATGTGTTTTTTGAACCTAATCATTTAGCTTTAGCGATTCAAATCAAATCATTATGACCGATATAGAAATAGCCCGAAAGGCATCGATCAAGCCTATTGTTGAAATTGCATCAAGACTAAATATTTCAACAGATGTGCTGGAGCTGTTTGGGCACTTTAAAGCAAAACTTCCTTTGCGATTGATCAAACATTCGAAATTGAAAGATGCTAGATTGATTTTGGTGTCAGCAATTTCTCCAACCCCCGCAGGAGAAGGTAAAACAACGGTTTCTATAGGTCTGTCTGAAGCGATGAACAGAATTGGAAAGAAAACTACAGCAGTCTTGCGTGAGCCCTCTATGGGGCCTGTTTTTGGAATTAAAGGCGGAGCTACTGGTGGCGGCTACAGCCAGGTGCTTCCTATGGAAGACATTAACCTACATTTTACTGGAGATTTTGCGGCAATAGAGCGAGCACATAATCTTCTGGCAGCCTTGATTGATAATAATATTCAAAGCAAGAAGAGTAATTTGAACATCGACCCACGAACGGTGGTTTGGAAGCGGGTAATGGACATGAACGACCGGGCATTGCGCCACGTAGTTGTTGGGTTGGGTGGATCTACAATGGGGGTTCCTCGCGAAACAGGATTTGACATTACCGCTGCTTCAGAAATCATGGCAATCCTCTGTTTGGCAGAAAATTTAAACGATCTGAAAGAGCGTATGGGAAACATATTCGTGGGTTACACTTATGATAAAATGCCGGTTTATGCGCGTGATTTAAAAGCTCATGGTGCAATGGCTGTATTGATGAAAGATGCAATCAAGCCAAATTTGGTGCAAACCCTTGAAGGGAATCCAGCGATTTTACATGGGGGGCCATTTGCGAACATCGCTCAAGGAACTAATTCTGTTATCGCTACTAAAATGGGGATGTCTTTGAGCGATTATGTGGTTACAGAAGCAGGTTTTGGATTTGATTTAGGTGCTGAAAAATTCTTTGATATCAAATGCAGGGCAGCTGGTATTTCTCCCAATGCTGTGGTGATTGTTGCTACAATCAGGGCGTTAAAATACCATGGCGGTAAAGCGTTGAAAGAACTAAATCAAACGGATGTTAGTGCAGTTAGAGCTGGTTTGGTAAATCTGGAAAAACACCTCGAGAATGCCGCACAATTTGGTGTTCCGGCCATTGTTGCTATTAACCAATTTACAAATGACAGTGCTGAAGAAATGCAAGTTGTGAAAGATGCATGTCAGAAATTGGGTGTTGAGGCCATTATAGCTAATGTTTGGGGAAAGGGTGGAGAAGGCGCTGAAGAACTTGCTGAGGCAGTGGCGAGGACATCTGAAAATTATAACGGAGGCTTCAAACCTATTTACGACCTGAAGGATAGTGTAGAGTCCAAAATGGAACAACTAGCCATTAACTATTATGGTGCTGATGGGATTGACATTCAATCGAAAGCACGAAAGGACTTAAAAAAGATAAATGATCTGGGACTGAATAATTTACCTATTTGTATGGCGAAAACACAGAAGTCTCTGAGTGATGATCCAACATTGATCGGACGTCCCAAGGGTTTTACGCTTTCTATACGAGAAATAGAAATTGCTGCCGGAGCGGGATTTTTGGTGCCAATTACAGGTGATATGATGCGTATGCCTGGCTTACCGGCCGAGCCCGCTGCCGAGCGCATCGATATTGATGTTGATGGAACAGTTAGTGGATTGTTTTAATCCAACTAGCGTTTTGAGCCTCTGTTGTTTCGCTTGCCTTTGAAGTTTGATTTACCGCCTCCTTTTCTTCCTCCTCCGCTTCCACCGGTAGGATCCCACTCGGGACTCTTTCCGATTTCTTCAGCTATGGGTAATTTGATCACCTCGCGTTCCATCAACCGCTCAATTCGAAGAAATTTATACATATCGTCAGGATTGATAAGCGTAACGGCAATTCCAGTGGTTTCGGCTCGAGCTGTCCGTCCTATTCGATGCACATAATCTTCTGCATCACCCGGCACGCTGTAGTTCACTACAAGGTTGATGTCTTTGATGTCAATACCACGGCTCAAAACATCCGTTGCCACTACAACCCGAGTTTCCCTAGATCTGAATTTTCGCAATGCTTCTTCGCGCTCACTTTGCTCCAGATCAGACGAAATACCTTGAACGGTATAATTTGGATTTCGCAAGGTGCGAACCAATTCTGAAACTTCTTTTTTAGTGGAAGTGAAAATGAGAATACTCTTGCAGGATGGTTTGTCCTCGATTAGTTTTTTGATGAAAGCCGGTTTATTTGGATCGTAGCATAAATAAGCCGCTTGCAAAACACCTTCTGCTGGTTTCGAAATGGCAATACTTATTTCTTTTGGTGATTTTAAAATCTCGCTTGATAACTCCCTGATTTTAGTTGGCATGGTAGCACTGAACATCAGGGTTTGCCGTTCTTTTGGCATCTTGCTGAAAATTCGTAAAATGTCATCGTGAAAACCAATATCGAGCATACGGTCGGCCTCATCCAGAATGGCATATTTAACATGGCTTAAATCCATATATCCCATATTTAAATGGGCGATGAATTTACCCGGTGTAGCAACGATGATATCTACACCTTTTTCGATCGCTTTTTTCTCGTCTGCCCAATCTTCGCCACCACCGCCACCATAAATGGCAATACTTTCGATCGAGGTGAAATAGGTAAAACCCTGAATTTGTTGATCAATTTGAATTGCCAACTCGCGGGTGGGCACTATAACTATGGTGCTGATCGTATGCTTTTCAGCATTTACTTCTATCAAATTATGTATGATCGGGAGGATGAATGCTGCCGTTTTTCCTGTTCCAGTTTGGGCGCAGGCGATCATGTCTTCACCTTTCAAAATTTCAGGAATGGCTTGTTCCTGAATGGGTGTTGCTTTTTCAAAGCCCATATAGCTTATGGATTCAATCAGTTGGTCGTTGAGCCCGAGTTCGTTAAATGTCAATGTAGGTATGTTTTAATAAATCGCATGGTTTGTTGTTCATGCCAAAATGTATTCGTCATGAAATGGTTTTGTGCAAAACCAACATGTCCGCCAAAGGTAGGAACTATCATGTTCAGCACATCGTTGTTTTCTATTTCTTGATTTGGATAGCACTTACCTTCTAAAAAAGAGTCGTTTTTGGCGTTGATGATGAGGCTGGGTACCTTGATTTGATGCAAGTAATAAAGAGCAGACGATTTTTTATAGTAATCAAGAGCATCCTCGAAACCATGAGCAGGAGCAGTGTAGGCGTTATCAAATGTTTCAAAATCATGAGCTGCTTTTATTCTTCCTTCCAAATGCCTGTTCTCAGGAAATTGTTCAACCTTTTCTAATGCTTTCTTTTTCAGCTGCCTTAAAAATCGATGGAGATAGATAAAATTACTTTTTTTGTGAAGAGCCTGAGCGGATGCGTATAGATCAATAGGTGCTGAAATGGCTACGGAGGATTTGATACGCTGATCTGGGCTGTTTTGTCCGAGATACTTTAATATCACGTTCCCTCCTAAACTAAAACCAATCAGTGCAAGCTCATCGTATTCAACAAAGTGTTCGAGCATAAATGAAAGGTCGGCTGTATCTCCGCTGTGATAAGCGCGGAAAAGCATATTAGGCTGCCCACCGCATCCCCTGAAATTCAGTGCGATTACATCAAATTGGTTTTCTAATGCATGTTTTGCCATGCCTTGCATATATCTCGAAAGACTGCTTCCTTCAAGCCCATGAAGCAGCACAATCGCTTTTTTACTGTTGTTTTGAATCACGTCAACAACCATAACATCATAATCAGGTGTGGTTAATTGAATGCGATCATACACTAATCCTGATACTCTTCTTAACCTGTTCGGAATGATGGTAGCTAGATGCCGGTTACGTAAAAATAAAGGTGGTGCGTAATCATTCTTCATGCGGCTAAAGCAATTTGCTCACGGTATTTGTTGAGATGTGTTTCATTTGCTCAGACAACGTTCAAAAACACTCTGTAAGTGAATCGATCACTTGATTTTTTTCAGACCTTTAAAAAGGTGATCAAGACCATTGCTTTTTACGGTCAATACAATTTGCAGTTGTTTTCCAAGACTTCCTTTTGGCCAACCTTTCCTATCAAACCACTCGAGGTATGAAACGGGCAAATCGCAAAGCAATCGACCTTCAAATTTACCGAAGGGCATTTTAGTTGTAACCAACTTCAATAACTCGTCCTTATCTTGCACTTAATGGTTTATAAGACTATTGATTTTAGGTAACTGTGATAGCTTTTCGCATGATTCTAAAGTTAAAGGCTTTTCAAAGAAATCAATTACCTCATCATATTTTTCAGCGATTACTTTATCGTCATAATCTACCGAGGAAGTGGCCATAATAACATATCCACGTGGAAGTAATGCCTGTTTTCTGATGGATTCCAAAACATCCCAACCACTCATCGAGGGCATGTTAATATCCAATAAAATGAGGTAAGCTTTGTCAGGGTTAATCTGTTTTTGATTCTCAAGGTATTTAAGGCACTCTTCGCCCGACCGAAAGGATTTATGAGAAAACGGATTGCGGCACTTTGAAATTATTTTTTCATGAATGAATAGGGTCATCTCATCATCGTCAACGACAAGCAATTCAAGGTTTGGGTTCATTATTAGCGGGGCTTAGTTTAGGTTAACGCTTCAGCAGAAATAGAATTCGCGCTGGTAAAGGTAAAAAACACCTGGCTTTTTCCGTAATCTTTTGAAGAAACCTCTCTTTTAAAAACATCTGGACAGAATCTCATTGGGCTCTATAGAAACGAACCGAATATTCCTTTGCTGGTGTTAACCATAGTATTCTTTATCGAGCATTGAACAGAGTTGATATGACATTATTGATGTTTGAGAGAATGCTTCGAATTAAAAGTATGTGAAGAAGATTTATACCATTAATTAAAACTACTTTCGCGCGCTCAAAAATGAGGGTGTTAGATCAAACGTGTTTAGTCGTTTAGTTAACATAAAATTCATGCAATTAGGTTATTAATGTTGATTATAAAATGAAACAATTCTTTAAACTATTCGATCTTACCCAAAAAGTTGATTATAAAATTGAAATTCTGGCCGGAATAACCGTTGCACTTGCACTGGTTCCGGAGGCGGTTGCTTTTGCTCTGATTGCCGGGCTTTCTCCACTTACCGGGCTTTATGCTGCTTTTGTAGTGGGTTTAGTAACAGCCGTTTTGGGTGGAAGACCCGGTATGATTTCTGGATCCACTGGAGCAGTGGCTATCGTGATTGTTTCATTAGCCATTTCACAGGGTGCAGAATACATATTTGCCACCGTGGTGCTGGCAGGAATTTTACAGATGACCGCTGGTTTTCTAAAATTAGGAAAATTGATGCGTTTAGTTCCCCATCCTGTAATATTCGGGTTCGTAAATGGTTTAGCTATCATCATCTTTATGTCTCAGTTAGCGCAATTCAAAGATGACAGTGGCGCTTGGTTAACTGGTAGTACTTTATACGTATTAATGGGCTTGGTTTTTCTTACGATGTTCATCATTTGGGGATTACCAAGACTTACCAAGGCAATTCCCGCTTCGCTTGTTGCCATCCTAGCCGTGTTCGGGGTAGTTGTGGGCTTTGATATTGATACAAAAACAGTTGGAGATATTGCATCAATCAGCGGAGGGTTTCCTCCCTTTCATATTCCAGATGTACCGTTTAATTTAGAAACCCTCACGGTCATTTTTCCTTATGCAGCCATAATGGCAGGAGTTGGCCTTATTGAGAGCTTACTGACCCTTAATATCATTGATGAAATCACTGAAACACGGGGCCGAGGAAACAAAGAGGCAGTTGCACAAGGCATAGCTAATGTGGCATCTGGTTTTTTCTCAGGCATGGGCGGGTGTGCTATGCTTGGCCAAAGTTTGATCAATGTTTCATCTGGAGCAAGGGCAAGACTTTCAGGTATCGTAGCAGCTGTTATGTTGCTTGTGTTCATCATGTTTGGTGCTGAATTAATTCAAAAACTTCCAATGGCAGCACTCACAGGATTGATGATTATGGTCGCCATCGGAACATTTGAGTGGGCTAGTTTGCGTACGTTTAAACGCATGCCTAAATCAGATATTTTTACCATGATAATGGTTACCCTGGTAACGGTTTTTTTACACAATCTTGCTTTGGCTGTAATTGTTGGCGTGATCATAGCAGCGCTCGTTTTTGCATGGGACAATTCTAAGCGAATTCGTGCCCGTAAACATGTGGATGAACATGGTGTGAAATATTATGAAATCTATGGACCATTGTTTTTTGCATCCATCAGTGCTTTTAACGATAAGTTTGATGTGATTAATGATCCTGATGAAGTGGTTATTGACTTTAAAGAGAGCAGGGTAGTGGACATGTCAGCCATTGAGGCTTTGAATAAAATTACCGAACGCTACTTAAAGGTGGGTAAAAAAGTTCATTTGAAACACTTAAGCGCTGACTGTAGAAAGTTGCTTCAAAATGCGGACAAAATAATCGATGTAAATGTAATGGAAGACCCTACCTACAAAGTGATGGTAAATAAGATCTAGGAGCTGGCTAGCTGATCAGTTTATGAAACTCATCAATTTTCCGAGCCTCTCCATGTAGAAAAAGGCGGTCTCCTCGAAGTAGTTTTTCATCTGGTCGCAAGTTGGAAATAACGTTATCTTTTCTGGAAATAGCAATGATGTTTACACCGTATTTGGCGCGTATGTCAGCTTCTTCAATTGTTTTGCCCACTATGCTGCCACTGTCATGGTTTATTTTTACGCACGTAATATTAAAGTCGGGAATGGCCTCTGGGCGATGTGTTCTGGGTAAGCGTTTGTTGCCTTGAAAGAGTTCGTAATTGTCTGATCTTACTATTTCTACAAATTGCTCAATATCATCTAGAGGTATCAAAAAGTTGTGTAAAACGCGTGAAAAAATTTCTACGGAGGTTTCAAATTCTTCAGGAATTACATCATCTGCTCCTAAAGCAACGAGTTCTGATATTTCTCGCACATAGCGTGTCCTAACCAAAACAAAAACCGATTGATTCATCTCTCGGATGTTACCAATTATTGTTTTAGTAGCGGTTGGGTCTGAAATAGCAATGACCACCGCGCGTGCATCATGAATATTGACAGACTCCAAGATGTGATCCTGACTAGCATCACCAAAAATGATGGGAACTCCCTGAGCTCGTTCACGCTGCACAGCCTGTGCGTTTAACTCTACAGCAATGTATGGGATGTTGCTGTATTCTGCTGCTTTTGCAAGGTTTGACCCATTTACCCCGTATCCAACTATTACCAAATGATTTTTGAGGTTTTCAGTTTGTTCTTTTGATACTTCTGTGCTGCTTTGAAATTGTTTGTTAAACGCTGTTCCTACTTTCGAGTTAAGGATAAGGTTACTTATGCGGTCAGCATACATGATCATAAATGGAGTAAGAAGCATGGATACAATGGAAACAGCTAAAAAATATTGATTTGTGGTTGGGGTGAGTAAACCATATTCAATACCAACCTTAGATAGGATGAATGAAAACTCTCCTACTTGAAACAATGAAAGACCTGTAATAATAACGGTGCGCGGAGGATATTTTAGAACCGCTACAGCTAACGCTGCAAATAATGATTTAAACACAAAAACTACAAGCACAATAGACATTACACTGGCTATGTTTTTGAAGAAAAACTCCAAATCAAGCAGCATACCTACCGAAATGAAGAAAAAGCTGGTGAATAACTCTCGAAACGGAAGAATGATGCTTGTAGCTTGATGTGAATACTCTGACTCAGAAATGATAAGTCCTGCCAGAAATGCACCAAGTGCAAGCGAAAGCCCAGCTTCAGAGGTAAGGAATGCAACGGCAAAGCACAGCGTGATTGTAGTGAGTAAGAATAGTTCTTTGCTTTTTGTTTTTGCAACAGCATGCATTAATTTAGGTACGATGTAGCGCGCCAATACAATGGTGATGATGACAACCACTGCTGATTTTACCAGAAGCATAATAACACTCATCATGATGTTATCACTAACACCAGCCATTATTGGTGTTACGAGCATCATAGGCACGACAATGATGTCTTGAAAAATCAGAATACCAAGCGCATTTCTTCCATGAGGTGAAGAAATTTCATTTCGGTCTTGAAGTACCTTGAGCACAATGGCTGTGCTGGATAGCGAAAAAAGAAAACCAACAAAAACTGATTCGTTCCATGAAGTGGAAAACTGATGATAGGCGATTGCTGAAACCACTACAGTGATTCCAACTTGCAGCATGCCACCTATAAACACAGTTTTTTTAATCGCTGCCAACTGCTTGATGGACAACTCCATACCGATCACAAAAAGAAGTAGAATAATGCCGATTTCTGAGATAACTTCTACTTCTTCAACCGCTGTTACTAAGCTCAGTGCATAGGGGCCGATTATGGTGCCGGTAAGTAAAAAACCCAGAATTGAAGGGAGTTTCAATCGTTGTAAAATCAACACTATAAAAACTGAAAATCCCAGTAAAATCAGTATGTCTTCAAGAAGAGGTAAATGCATAAGAGCGGACTGAACCGATTTTAAATGATTAAACTAATTATGAAATGAATTGCTGGCGACAATTTAAAACAAATTTTATAGAATTTCTTTAAGTAAATGGTGTTTTCATATCATGCTGACCCATAATCTTATAGAACATTCAATGAATAGATGGCTGCGATGATTCCAACAACAAAACAGTAGTAAGCAAAGTATTTAAGCTTAGCGCGTTTTACCAACTGAATCATCCAATGGCAAGCAAAAATTCCAGCAAAGAAAGCGGCTGCAAAACCAACAATAAGAGGTGTTATACCAATTTCAACATTGAGCTCACCATCAAATATGGATTTGACGTCAAGCAATGATTTTCCGATGATGAGCGGCAGAACCATTAAAAATGAAAACCTTGCAGCTTTATTGCGATCAATACCTA
>JBBDRU010000294.1:0-3042 GCA_040905305.1 Salibacteraceae bacterium
GGGCTAATGGCTCCATTTGATGTTAAATTCGCATTGATAGGCGTGCCTGATGAGTCCCATGCATAGTTTGCCATGTTGGTATCCCAGGCGTAGGCTTCCCAAGGTGTTCCTCCAGAGCCTGTTGCTGATGCCTCACTAACATCATAGTTACAGACCAAGGGAGCATCTAACGTGGCGTCAACGGTAATTGCTGTTGGTTCAGTCATTACAATCGTTGCAGTTGTGTCATCACCGATACTGTCAGTAATGGTCACGGTATATGTGCCCGCGCCCACACTTGCCAATGTATCCGCAGTAACTCCAGTTGCCTGTTGTCCTGTGCTCCAATCAAAATCATAAGGGGGTGTTCCGAAAAAACCATTTGCCGCAACAAAAGCCGAATCGCCATTACAGAGAAGTGGATTGTTGGGTGTTGAGAGGGTTACAAATAATCCTGGAGGAAGCACATCAATAGTGTAGTCTTCGGTTTCTCCCCACGTAAAGGTTCCACATGGACTTATGTTGGCAGACGAAAATGTCTCACTTACAACTACACGCATCCTTGTGTTACCAATGGATGCTGTTATTGGAACCGTAAAAGACCCTGTCCATGTCCAAGTGGTAGCATTTGATGCTGGAGTGGCCGCAACTTCTTCTCCTGGATCAAAAAAATCAAAGTCTTGATTCCAGTCAACATAAATCTTGGCACTTTTTGAAAAATTACCTCCACATGTTCCTAAGGTTACTGAAAAATTATAGGTCTGAGAAGTAACAACATCTGCCACTTGGGCAGTGAAGTCAGAGTAACCCGGGCCACATCCTGCAGCCGCAGTGTTATTGTTAATGCTATTGTTCACGCCTGTAAGTGTTACCTCATCACACTTAGAGTCAAATGTGGAAGAGGCACCAGATGAACAATATTGGCTGAATCCTATGCTTGACATGGAAACAGCGAGAAAGGAAAGTAATAGTTTTTTCATATAAAAGAATTTTGATTAAATCCGAAATTACAAATTCTCGCCAATAATGTGTGTTAATACCTATACTTTTAACAGGCACATTATGGACATCAAGTTCAATGTGCATGTACATTATGCGTTATTTCTGTGTCAATTACACGCACAACACATCTATTAGGAAGCCAAACTTACCCAAAAGTAGGCTTTGCCTTCTTAAAGCGTTCCCCTCACGCCTTGTTCGCGTTCGATAGCTTCAAATAAGGCCTTAAAGTTTCCTTTTCCAAAACTCCAAGCGCCCTTTCGTTGAATGATCTCAAAAAACATGGTTGGCCTATCCACAACAGGTTTTGTAAATAACTGAAGTAAGTAGCCTTCATCGTCTCTATCCACTAATATACCGTGGCCTTTTAAAACATCAATGTCTTCGTCAATATCACCTACCCGTTCTTTTAGATCATCATAATAAGTATCGGGAACATACAAAAACTCCACACCACGGTCGCGCATAGCCGAAACGGTTTTCACAATGTCGTCCGTTGCTACCGCGATATGCTGCACGCCCGCACCCTTGTAATAGTCGATGTATTCTTCTATCTGAGATTTTTTCTTTCCTTCGGCAGGCTCGTTGATAGGAAATTTGATTCTTCCGTTCCCGTTAGACATCACCTTGCTCATCAGCGCGGTATAATCTGTTGAAATGTCCTTATCATCGAAGGTTACGATTTGGGCAAAACCCATCACTTTGGCATAAAAATCTACCCAGGTATTCATCTGACCCCAATCAACATTTCCAACCATGTGGTCGATAAACTTCAAGCCCACAGGTTCGGGGTTATAATGCGACTCCCACTTCTTAAACCCAGGCAGAAACACACCATTATATGCTTTTCGTTCTACAAAAATATGAACCGTTTCGCCATAGGTGTATATGCCTGAGCGCACTACATGACCGTTTTCGTCCTCTTCTTTAGTGGGTTTCATGTAAGACTTCGCTCCACGTTTTGTGGTTTCCTCCCAGGCTTTTGTAGCATCTTCCACCCAAAGTGCTACTACTTTGACACCATCACCATGCTTATCGAGGTGCTCGTTCATCCAACCACCAGGTTCAAGCGGTGTGGTCAATACCAATCTGATTTTGTCCTGGCTCAAAACGTAAGAAACTCGGTCTTTCACCCCGGTCTCTAGTCCTGCATAAGCCTTCGACTGAAAACCAAATGCTGTTTTATAAAAATGTGCCGCCTGCTTTGCGTTTCCAACAATTAATTCCACATGATCTGTTCCTAAAAGTGGTAAGAAATCCTCAGCATCCTGGAAAATTTTATCTTCTCCATACTCTACGTTGGTTCGTTTGTTTGCTGTTTCCATATCGTTTTCGTTTATGTTTTTCAGAAATACACCTGATTATTGCTTGTTACTTAATTCACTCTACCCAGCTTTTCCAATAGCTGTTGTCATCGATTTCGAGTGCTTGTTTTGTAAGTTTTAATGGTGCAAAGGTATCCACCATTACGGCTAACTCTTCTGTTTCCTTTTGGCCGATGCTTCGTTCCATTGCGCCAGGATGAGGTCCGTGCGGAATACCTGCCGGGTGCAGCGAAATGAATCCTTTCTCCACATGGTTCCGACTCATAAAATCTCCATCAACATAATACAATACTTCATCTGAATCAATATTGCTATGATTATAGGGCGCTGGAATACTGAGTGGATGATAGTCATAAAGACGAGGAACAAAAGAGCAAACCACAAATGAAGTCGTTTCGAATGTTTGATGCACGGGCGGTGGTTGATGAATGCGCCCGGTAATAGGCTCGAAATCATGGATACTCAATGCATACGGAAAATTAAATCCATCCCAACCCACTACATCAAAAGGGTGTCGATCATAAGTGATCGTGTGCAACATATCTTGCTTCTTCACTTTAACGGTGAATGTACCTTTTTCGTCATGTGTTTCCAACTCATTTGGAGGACGCATGTCTCGCTCACAGAAGGGCGAGTGTTCCAGTAACTGCCCAAACCAGTTGCGGTATTTTTTTGGCGTATAAATTGGTTGGCGAGACTCTACTATGAAGAGGCGGTTGTCCTCCGTATCAAATTGGAT
>JBBDRU010000295.1:0-17604 GCA_040905305.1 Salibacteraceae bacterium
TGCAATGCGCCTTCCTGCCATAGCCAAACAAATATAGCCTTCAAAACGATAAAAATAAGTCAGTGACCTGATCGTCTATGGTTTAACGCTATGGAAACCCGCTGCCCGCCTTTCATTAACCATCCATAACACTAAAATTTGCAAACCTCATTGTTTCCTTCTTACCTTCGCCTCTCATGCGTTTTTCGGCATTCATATTTGCGCTTTTTTACTTCTTTAGCTCAGTGGGCTACGGGCTAGAGGTGCATTATTGCCTCGGTAGGGTTTCAGATATCAATTATGTTTTGCTGGAAACGGAATGCCCTTGCGATAGCCTGCATGATCAAATGTCTAACCCCAACTGCTGCGAAGAACGCTCGTTTTTTAATCAAATTGAAGATGAGCATAGTGCGCCATCTTTGGTGCAGGAATTCGGGAAATACCTGCCTGCTTCTGAAGTGTTAAACTCACCTTTCAGCGCCAAAAAGTTCATCGACACGTTGCCATCTGAAACACGTGTAGATCGCGGGCCGCCAAAATGTGTTGATCGCACAATCGCATACCACAAGCTTACGCTCTACGGCTGATTTTTTATGAAAGGCTGCGCCCCTTGCAGCACACGTTTTTATTCCAGATAAAATCAATTCATAAAAAAACGAACACATGAAATCAATTACATCATTGACGACCATTTTGGTCATGGCCGTTTCCTTTAACCTCACGGCACAAAAAGAAGTTATAGAAGACACCCTCCTCGTTAAAGGCATCTGCGGAATGTGCAAAGAGCGCATCGAAGAAGCAGCTTATGGCAAAGGAGTGAAATTTGTCAATTGGGATAAGGTGACCGATCAACTTACCCTGGCTTATAGATCTGATAAAACCTCCATAGCAGAAATTGAAGATCGCATCCTCAAAGCAGGTCACAGCACCGAAAATCGGGAGACAGACCCAAAAGACTATGAAAAGCTTCCCGATTGTTGTCGTTATCATGAGGTAGGTAAACACTGAGCTGAGTCATGAAAATATTACGATTAGTGTTGGGCTTTATGTTCCTAACGGCCATTGTACATGCTCAAGAACCCATCAGTGGAGTGGTGATTGAAGAAACCATAGATGGTAAATTCAAACCTATTCCCTTTGCTAATGTCTATTGGCTCGGAACTCAAAGCGGTACCACCACAGATACTACCGGTTATTTTGAAATAGAACAAAAATCAGGAAGCAATCAACTGGTGTTGAGTTATGTTGGCTATAAATCCGATACCATATTGGTGAAGCAGCCAGAAAAACTCACCATCGTGTTGAAGCAATCAAAACAGCTGGATGCGGTGGATGTGGTTTACCGAAAAAAATCAACCGAGATCAGCTATATGAATGCCATCAAAACAGAGCAGATTGGTGAAGATGAACTCTACAAAGCGGCCTGTTGCAATTTGTCAGAAAGTTTTGAAACAAATCCTTCCGTAGATGTTGCCTTCACCGATGCCGTTACCGGAACCAAACAAATTCAAATGCTTGGGCTTGATGGAAAATACACACAGATAACGCGAGAAGCCTTGCCTGATGTGCGCGGGCTTGCGTCAGTTCAGGGCCTGACCTATACGCCAGGAGTCTGGATTGAAGGAATTCAACTCAACAAAGGGGCGGGCTCTGTTACCACAGGGTTTGAAAGCGTAACCGGACAGATCAATGTAGAAATGCACAAACCCGAATCTGCAGATCGTTGGTTTTTAAATGGTTATGCCAATCAGGGCGGTAGAACGGAGCTAAACCTTACTACCGCCCACACCATCAACGAAAAGGTGAGTACAGGTTTTTTGGTGCATGGAGACCTTCGCCCCATTGAGGTGAATACCAATGGGGATAGCTTTTTGGATTTTCCAACCGGATACAATGTCAATGCCATAAACCGTTGGAAATTTAATAACAACAAAGGTTTGGGCGGACAAATAGCCGGACGCATTTTAAAAGAAGAGAAAAACGGGGGGCAAAGCGCCACTGAATTGCTTAACCCCTATCAGGTGAATTGGAAAACAGATCGTTATGAACTGTGGGGAAAAATGGGCTATGTGTTTCCAAATGCAAGATATAGCAGCGTTGGCATTCGTGCCAAAGCTTTGTATCATAACAACGAAAACCGATATGGAAACACCAACTATAGCGGCAATCAACAAAGTGGATACATCAACGGTATTTATCAATCGATCATTGGAACGTCCACCCACAAATATCGCACAGGGCTCAGTTTGCAATACGATCGTTTTGATGAACAGTTGGATACTTCATCCTTTCAGCGCGAAGAAATAGTGCCGGGTGCGTTTTTCGAATACACCTTTACTTATTTCACAAGGTTTTCAGCTGTGGCAGGTTTGCGCGCAGACCATCACAACTACTACGGTTTTTTTCTGACCCCACGGTTGCATTTGCGCTATGAAATAAAAGAAGGCTCAGTGTTGCGATTGTCCGGTGGGCGAGGGCAGCGCACTGCCAACGTGATTGCAGAAAACACCTCATTGCTGGTTTCTTCTCGTGCCTGGAACATCATGGGCAACAAATCCATTCAGGGTTTTGGTTTACGGCCCGAAATAGCCTGGAACGGTGGGGTGAATTACACGCAAAACTTCAAAATGAACTACCGTCCTGCTACCTTCAGCGCAGATTTCTACCACACCGAATTTGAAAACCAAACCGTGATCGATATGGAAGATCCAAGACAGGTGAGGGTTTATAATTTGCAGGGAAGAAGCTATGCAACCAGCGTTCAGGCTCAAATTGATTATGAGTTGGTGAGGCGTTTTGATGTGCGATTGGCATATCGCTGGTATGATGTGATGACAACCTATAGCGGAACACTACTCGATAAACCATTCATCTCAAGACATCGCGCGTTTGCTAATTTGGCTTACGAAACTGTTTCAGGTTGGAAATTTGATTATACCGTGCAGTGGCAAGGCGCAAAACGCATTCCAAACACCGATGCCAATCCGTTGGAATATCGCTTGGCAAAACAATCTCCTGACCTCATTTTGATGAATGCGCAGGTCACCAAAGAATGGAAAGATCGGTTTGCGATATATGTGGGCATGGAAAACATCACCAATGTGCGCCAGCCTCACCCCATTCTGGCAGATGAGAATGCCTTTGGAAATTATTTCGATGGCTCCATGGTTTGGGGTCCCATTTTTGGGCGCATGACTTATGTCGGGTTTCGGTTGAAGTCGCTAGCTAAATAATACGTAATGCAGCAGAGATGAGCTTGACTTTCAGGCTTTGTCCCTGCTGCAAAGTCGTGAAAAACTCCCCGTCCGTCTCAATCGGTAATTTTCCTTTCACTACGCTGATGTTTGCTTCATTGGCGCTGAGGTAGTGCAATCGGTCGTCTTTAATAACCTCGCAGCGCTGAAGACGTTTTTGGTAACGCAAAAAATCGCGGATGCCCACTTTCCCGAAAATAGTGCCACCAAAAAGCCCGTCATTCAATTCCGCTTGTGGGCATAAACCCAAACCATTGCCGGCATATTTTCCATTGCCGATGGCCAGCATAAGGCAGGCACTTTTGTAAACGTGTTCGTTCATTTCAATCTGCAGTTCGGGTGACCGGTAAACGCCAAGCCAATAAAGAATTGCTGTGTAATAATTGAGCTCGGGTGGAAGTTTAAACTTTCGTTTATTTACGGTTTTTGCAATTTCAGCTCCAATTCCCATGGTGCTCATGTTCAGCGCAAAACACTCTTCTTTTTCAGCGCTTAATTGCAATACATCTGTGAAACTAATAGCGTTTTTTGCAAAGCGATCAATCATTTCTTCTGCCGTGCGATGGCCGGTGGTTCGGCAAAAGTCATTTCCTGAACCGGCTGGCAAAAATGAAAAAACAGGACGATAATCTGCTTGCTTTTTCATCAGGGCATTTACGATTTCATTGTTGGTACCATCACCTCCGCAGCTGACTAAAAGTGTATCCGAATCAGCTTTTTCAGCAAGTATAGCCGCGTCTCCCTTAGCAGTAGTTTCCCATATCTGATAGGGGAGGGCGTGCTTTTCGGCAGCGTTGATAATTTCCCGGCTCAACCGACCTTTTAAAACTGATTTTCCGTGAATAATGGCTTTTATGTTCAATGCATGTTGATTATATCGAGCAAATTAACATTTTTGAATTCGTATTTAAACAAGCTACACCTATGCATCGATCCATTTTTATGTTGTGCTTAATGGCGCTCATCACTTATTCCTGCTCAGAAGATTGTTCTAACGTAGAAGCAGAATTGGCAGCGGCCAAAGAACAAATCACGATGAGAGACAGCACCCTTGATCAAATCGGGAGAACCTTTGGTATGATTGATTCAAATTTGTTGAGTATAAAACAAGTGGAAGCCGAATTGATGCAGCAAATGCGCGCGCCCGGCAAAGACAAAAGTGCCATCCAGCAAAATGTGCAAAAAATGAAAGGCATCATGGAGATGAACCAGTCGTTTATAGACCAATTGCAAAACAACCTTAGGGCGAGCAGCGCCACCACCACAACACTTTTTACCATCATTCATAGCATGGAAGACCGCATGCTTGAAAATAATTTGAGACTGGCCCGGCTTAACCATGATTTGGGTGTGCTCGGAGAGGATTTTAAAGGATTGTTTGATGAGTACATGCAAGCCGAAGTGAGCAAAATGGTGCTCGAAGAAAACTTTGAAACCATGAAGGGAAGCGTGTCAGAAATGGAAGCGAAAGTGAAATTACTAAAGAATCAACTCAGCACGGTTTACGTAGCTTATGGGAGTAAGCGTGAACTGGTTGAGTCTGGCGTGTTAGATAAAGGAAACTTCTTGAAAGCTGTTGATGTTAATGATGACATGGATAAAGCAGAGTTTAAACCCTATCATAAGGAGGATTTAAACGAGTTGAATTTCGAAAGCAGTAAAACGAAGATCGTAACAGACCATCCAAGCGAAAGCTACCAATTGCTTGGGAATAAATTGATCATTAAAGACAACGATCTTTTTTGGAGTATTTCAAAATTTTTAATTGTGGTAACGGATTGAGTGGTTCAATGAATCAAGCATTCTCCAATGTTATTTTTTGCACTGGTCATTGACCTGCTAAACTTGGTCATTAGCAACACAGGCATAACTACGGCAGTGCTTCAAACGTATATTGGGAGACGTTAAGAATTAAAGAAGTATGGAATCTCAACACGCAGTTACCCCGATCGTTTATGCAGATCAAAAACTAAAAAAAGTAATGGTCATTCCTCAGGAACAGTCTGGTGTTGTGGATCCAGATGGATTGGTTTTTGAAAACGCGATTGGATCTGTGTTGGATGTACCTGTTTACCTGCAAGGGTCTATGACGGTTGTTGATGTGAAAACATTGGCGCCCGGGAGTTATCATCTTCGTTTAGATGGAGTTGAAGGCGCATCGATAAAAGTGGTGTTGTTTTAAGCTGAAATACGCTCATACAACGCGGCATATTCTTCTACACTGCGGTTGATCGACAAAAAGCTGCTGATATGCTTTTTAGCCGCTTCACCCATTTTTTGCCGTATGTCCGATGATTCATAAAGCTTTTTTAATGCTATTGCAACCGCTTCCGGATTTTTAGATGGAACAATGAATCCACCTTTGCCGTCTTCTACCATTCCCCGATTTCCTGAAATGTCTGTAATAACCACCGGATTGCCCAAATACATCGCTTCGATCATCGCCTTTTGAGTGGCTTCGCCAAACAAGGACAGCGAAAGTGAAACATCGCAAGCCTTTACCAAATTTGAGGCGTCTTTTCTGAAACCTGTAAACGTGAAACGCGATGTTTGTCCGCTTGATGTTATCCATGCTTTCACTTCGTCTGTGTCCAGTCCGTCACCCATCATCAAAAAATGCACATCGTAAGAATTATCAAGCATGGCTGCAGCTTCAATCAGGTGTTTTACGCCTTTCATTCTAGTGCGAAAATTGGCTACAAAAGAGCAGACCATCGATGTGTCCTCCAAGTTGAATTCTGCTAAATCTCCGGCTTCAATGCCATCATACCAGGCTGGGTCATGTCCTTTGTTTATGGTTATAGCTTTGCTTTCTTTTACTCCGTTTTTGATGTACATCTCGCGTACGCTTTCTGCAAGGCAGATCATATAATCTATTCGCGGATTTAAAAAACTGAGGTATGCGCTGGGATCATACCAATGAATGTTACCAGTGTAGCCGCGGTAGGAGAGAAGCTTTACGGATTTATTCCACAGTAGCGCCCATGCGGCATTAGCGATGGCTTTGCTGTTAAAGGCATGCACAATGGAAATCTCGTGTTGCGAAATGACTTGCTTTATGAGCGAAATGGTTTTGAAATCAAATTTTGAAGACGGTAAATGATCGATGATGGTGCACCCGGCTTTTTGCAGTTTGATGGCATAATCCGAATCAGAGGCTGGCGTCATTACCACAATTCGGAAACCGCGTTTTGCCAAACCAATGAATAGTTCGGCTTCCGGACGGATCGGGTTCACAGGGTTGCGATAATTGCTGATTACCAGAATGGAAGGCCTTGCTTTTTGATGAGCGTAATCAGAAGATTTTGTAATGACGTCTTCGGTCATTTATTGAATTACATTTTCCCTGAACATTTTCACTTCCTCACTGATGAGGTCAAGGTCTTCAGTGTTTATTGAATTTACTGATCTACTTCCTGATTTGAGAGCATACACTGTTGGAATGTCCATTTTAGACAGAATTTTAGCTACTTTTTCGAAGCGCATGAATTCGTTTTTTACTTCATCAGGAATTTCATACTGATCGAGCATCCAGGTAAGGTTTTGACCATACATTTTATGCTGATGTAGAAGGTGGATAAATAAGATCAAGTCATTTTGACGAGCTTTATTTAACGTGAAATGCAACCCTTCTATGTAGCAGCCCATTACCATCAATAATCCAATACCTTCTTTTTCCTTATGGATAAGAAGCTTGTGGCCATTGTCATAAACCGCAAGGATCAGCCTGCCCAATGAGTCAGGTCTGTCAAGGTTTCGCTTAAAGCGTTTTGCCAGACCTTCGGTCATTGTTGCTCCCAACCCAAGGTTGTTTCCGATGTCATTGCAAGCTTCAAAATAGTCTAAACTCGCTTGATGATTGCCATAAGCAGCGGCATAAGACATGTCCATTAAATAAGCGCCAAACACAACGCTCGACTTGAAAAAGGTTTTTTGAAAGCTTTTGATCGGAAGCATCATGTCTGGTGCATAGTGCAAGTCTGAATTTTTCAACAGGGCAGGAATTTGCATCGGAGTGGGCAAGGTCATCACCCTTACGGAATCCTTTTTGCTGGTAGGTTTTTTTGTAGCACTATCTTGAGCCTTGTTGTCGTTTTGTGAGGTGCTTTTGCCGGATTCATCGCAGCCCGGTGCAAAAACCCAAAGTATGCTTATGATCAATATGAAGCTTAATTTTTTCACTTGATCATGACTTTTTTAGAGATGTTCTTTTCTGCCGATCGCGCGTTGATGATATAAACCCCTGGCATCAAGAAATTACCCCGATTGATGTGATAGGTGCTTCGTCCGTTGTAGTTTGAAATGGGAATCAACTCAGAGATCATGCGTCCATAACCATCCATGACGTAGGTTTTAAAAACTCCGCCCGGACAATCAAGAACTGCTTTGCACGATGGCACACATGGGTTGGGGTTTACTTCCATCTCGCACTCTTCTCCGCTGGCATTTTCGATGGTTGCGGATGCAATGTCAAAGGTTTCGCTGTCTCCGTTAAAGTCTATCTGGGTAAGACGGTAATAGTAAGTTCCCTCTGTTACATCCGTATCTGTATAGCTGTATTTGTTTTCTGTGTTGCTGTTACCGGCACCGGCTATTTCAATGATCGGATCAAACGTAAGTCCGTTAATCGAACGTTCCAATACAAATTTATCGTTGTTGATCTCCACTGCCGTGAGCCATGAGATAACGATGTGCTCATCGTTCTTGGCAACTGCTTTGAACGAGATTAAATCGATGGGCAAAAGTCCGATGTTCATGCACCATCCAGTTCCTGATATGGTTCCTGAAACTTGGGCATCTCCTGATCCGCATACTTCAGCGTTGCCACTTACGCTCACATCGCCATTTACAACAAGCGATCCATCCAGTTCCATATCCCCGTTCCCGGCTACTTCAAGGTCACCGTTGATTATGAGCGAAGAATTTTCATCGATGCTGAAGTTAGCATTGCCCAAAATTTCAACGGCTCCAGTCAGGTTTAAATGGCCTCCGTTTCTGATGATGAAGTTGACATTTCCATTGATCTTCAGCGGCTGACAATTGGACGATAATGAATCTTCGATGTAGATGTTGACGCGTCCATTGATCACACAACCCGGGTTGGTGTTGCTGCTGTTTCCATTATGGTTGTTGCTAGACCATGTTCCGTTGTTCTCAAAAGTGGCATCGCTGATGGAATAGAAATTTGTGACAGGTTGGCATTGAACAACAATTGCTAAAAGCATTGTAACACAAGTGAAAAAGACCTGCTTTAGAATATGTTTATTAGTGGAGATCAATTTAATCTATTAATTCTATATACGTTGATGACGACTAAAAGTTAGTTATCTGACATTTTACTGATTTTTAGCATGTTTGACATCCCCTTTTTGGCGATGGGCATGCTGGCGATGTTGATCAGCAATTCATCGTCTTTAAGAAAACCGGCTTTTTTAAGCACGTATTTTATGTCAGAAATCGTGTGATCGGTGCTTACAAACTTGTCATAATAGAATCCTTTTACGCCCCAAACCAAACTTAACATGTTAAGGATGCGGAAGTTTGAAGTGAATACGAAAATCCATGCATTGGGACGGTAGGAGGAAATACGAAATGCTGTGTATCCTGAAAAAGTCATTGTCACAATGGCTTTTGCTCCGGTTTTTTCGCTCAGCCTCACCGCAGAGTGACAAATGGAGTCGGTGATTAGGCGTTCATCGCTGCTTTCATGCTGGATGTCTCTAAAGTAAATACCATCGTAATCCTCCACGCGAGTTACAATGCTTGACATAGTGCGCACCACCTCCACAGGAAATTGACCTACGCTGGTTTCAGCGCTCAGCATAACTGCGTCTGCGCCATCCATTACAGCATTTGCAACATCGTTTACTTCGGCCCTGCTCGGTGTCATGCTGTCGATCATGCTTTCCATCATCTGAGTTGCAATGATTACCGGCTTACCCGCTTTTTGACATTTTCTTACGATCTCTTTCTGAACCAATGGAACGTTTTGGAGAGGAATTTCAACGCCAAGATCGCCACGAGCAACCATAACGCCATCCGTTTCTTTTATGATCTCATCAATGTTTTGAACGGCTTCTGGTTTTTCAATTTTCGCGATGATACGCGCTTTCTTGCCAGATTTCTCGATGTAGTTACGCAATTCGATAATGTCGTCAGGGTGACGAACGAATGAAAGTGCCACCCAGCTTACGTTGTGTTTAAGGGCAAAATCTAAATCAACTTTGTCTTTGTCGGTTAAGCAGGGAAGAGAAAGCTTGGTGTCTGGAAGGTTTACACCTTTTCGTGGCTTCAGCATGCCGCCTTGAACAACCTCGGTTATCACATCCTGATCTTCAATGGATTTGACCCTGAGGTGTAGTTTGCCATCATCTAGCAAAATAGACTCACCGGGTTTAACATCGCTTAAAAGTGGAGGATAGCTCACCATCACTCTTTTTTCATCACCGATGATATCCTCAGGAGTCAATCGGAAATCAGCACCAACTTTTAGCTCCACCTGGTCTTTTGATAATTCTCCAACGCGAAGTTTTGGACCGCTTAGATCTGCTAAAATTGCAGTGTGAGCTTGCATTTCGCCATCTAATTCGCGTACAATGTGAATAACCTTTTCATGATCATCATGGCTGCCATGAGAAAAATTAAGGCGCGCAACAGTCACTCCTTCCTCTATTATTCGTTTCAAAACTTCTTTTGAATCGCATGCAGGCCCTATGGTTGCAACTATTTTGGTTTTGTTTTTAAGCATAGTTTGAATGGTCTAAAGTATCCAATTAGAATGGATGGAATTTAAAAGTTAAGGCGAGTCATCAACACCTCAGTCTTCAAATAAGGTGTACTGCATTTTTTGAAAGGGATCGATGTCTAATTCGCTGATGAATTGAAATGAATCTATGTGTTGCAGTTGTTGCTCAAACATGTTGGCATCGAAGATATCGATGTATCCTTCAATCAGTATGAAATAATCGTATTGTTTGAGTGATGGAAGCAAATAAGATGATTCATTTTGGTTGGATAGAAGATGATAATTGAGGTGATTGGCCTGATCTTTAAATCGATAAACTGAAAAAACTTCTGGTTCATTTTTTTTGACTTCTAACGAAATGTCAAAACGTTTTAGATTCATTTTAAATGCCTGATTGATCATCCAAGCCACCCGATAATCTTTGAGATGGCAACTCAGCCCAAAAGCTAAAAATTCGTATTGATCATCGAGAATTAATCGGTGTTTAGACATGCTTATAAATTAAGCTTTTTGCATGCTTCATGTGCGGCTTTTTGCTCGGCTTTTTTCTTTGACTTTTCTTTGGAGGTGCTTTGAAGCACATCATCAATGATTACAGTGCTTTCAAATAGGTCTTGCTCATCTGCGTTGTGTGTAGTTCTGAATTCCAATCTTTTTTTCCCTTGTTGTGCCCATTCGATCAATTTGCTTTTGGCATCATAGGTTTGCTCAACAATGTTGTCGATATCAATGTATGATTTTATCAAATAGTTATCAATGCTTTGTTTGGCGATTTTGAATCCTCGGTCGATGTAAATAGCACCCAACCAGGCCTCCAGAGCATTGCCAATTATTTTATCCATGGAATCTACACTACCTATGCGCGCTTCAATAATTTCATGGAGCTGTGCGGCTTTTCCAACCTCGCTCAGTGTGCTGCGGTTTACGATACGCGAGCGCAATTTTGTGAGGCTTCCTTCATTGGAATCAGGGTAACGCTTAAATAGAAATTCGGTGATAACCGTATCGAGAACAGCGTCTCCTAAAAGCTCGAGCCGTTCGTTACAGTCTAAGTGCTCGAATTTGCCCGACCCGATAACGGACTTATGGCGCAAGGCTTTCTCATACCAACTTATTTGTTTGGCATTGACTCCCCATTTGGCTTTGAGATAATCTCGAAGCTCTTTCTGTCGGGGATTATATGGCTTAAACAGCGAGAAGAAAATGGTGAGCTTTAATCCTCACACTTCTTGAAAATCACGGAGGCATTATGGCCTCCAAAACCGAAAGTATTGCTCAGTGCAACATTTACGGTTCGTTCTTGAGGTGTGTGAAACGTTAAGTTTAACTTGGAATCAATAGCATCATCATCAGTAAAGTGATTGATGGTTGGTGGCACAATGTCGTTCTTTACCGCCAGCAAAGTGGCAATTCCTTCAATGGCTCCGGCAGCACCTAGCAGGTGCCCTGTCATTGATTTCGTAGAACTGATGTTCAGTTTATCTGAATGCTCACCAAAAACTCCGCGTATCGCTTTCAACTCTGCAACATCACCCAAAGGCGTACTCGTGCCGTGAACATTGATATAATCAAAGTCTGTGGGCTTAATACTTGGGTCATCTTCCATAGCCGACCTCATTACATTTAGCGCACCAAATCCTTCAGGATGTGGCGCTGTAATGTGGTGAGCGTCCGCAGACAAACCACCGCCTGCAATTTCTCCGTAAATTTTAGCACCTCGAGCCTTGGCGTGCTCATATTCTTCTAGAATTAAAGCTCCGGCTCCTTCACCCATTACAAAACCATCTCGGTCTTTATCAAAAGGACGCGATGCTGTGGATGGATCATCGTTTCGGGTAGATAAGGCATGCATGGCATTAAATCCACCGATGCCTGATTCGTTAATCGCAGCCTCAGATCCTCCGGTAACAAACACATCGGCTTTTCCCAGGCGAATGTAATTGTAGGCATCGATCATAGAGTTGGTGCTGGTAGCACATGCACTTACTAAACTAAAGTTGGGTCCACGAAAGCCATACTTTATCGAAATATGACCAGCAGCGATATCCGAGATCATTTTTGGAATAAAAAACGGGTTGAATCTTGGGTTTTTACCACCCTCAACAAACCCTGTTACTTCATCCTGAAATGTCATGATTCCTCCAATTCCGGAACCCCAAATTACTCCAATTCGATCTACATCTAATGCATCCTGCAATAAACCTGCGTCTTCTACAGCTTCATCTGCCACAATCATGGCAAATTTGCTAAACAGATCGAGCTTTCTACCTTCCTTTCGGTCGAAATGATTGTCTAAGTCAAGGTTTTTAACCTCACACGCAAATTGGGTCTTAAAATTGGAGGTGTCGAAGCGGGTGATGGGTGCGGCACCACTGATTCCCTTAAGTAAACTTTCCCAATAATCCTGGGCGTTGTTTCCTATAGGTGTTAGTGCTCCAATACCGGTAACCACGACCCGCTTCAACTCCATATCCAACGTTTTAAATGATCTCTTCTATGAGATGTGCTCTTCGATGTATTTTACCGCTTCACCCACGGTGGCTATATTTTCAGCCTGATCGTCTGGGATAGCGATGTTAAACTCCTTTTCAAACTCCATGATGAGTTCTACTGTGTCAAGGGAATCAGCCCCTAAGTCGTTTGTAAAGCTTGCTTCCGAAGTAACTTCGCCTTCGTCAACGCCTAGCTTATCTACTATAATTGCTACTACTCTTTCTTTAATATCAGCCATATTGCTTGATTTTAGTTGTGCTTTTGAGACTGCAAAGAAATATCTTTTAGATTAAAACCACCAAAAACTTTCTTAATCGAATAAAATTGCCACCTCTTCAAATGTTTTCCGATCGATGTTTGGAACCTTTGCATCCCTTGCAGCATAGCCTATTGGCAATAATAAATAGGGTTTTTCATTTTCTGGTCTTTCCAAAATTTCCGTTAGAAAATTCATCGGGCTTGGGGTGTGGGTTAAGGTAGCTAATCCTGCATTGTGAATCGCGTTTATCAGCAGCCCACAAGCAATCCCTACCGATTCGTTCACGTAATAGTTCGGGCGCTTCTCATTTTCCTCAAATTCAAAAATTCGCTTGAAAACAACAATAATCCAAGGTGCGGTTTCTATAAATGGTTTATTCCAATCGGTGCCAAATGTTTTAAGGTCTTCCAGCCATTGTTCGCTCATTCTGCCATGATAGCTTTTGTATTCTTCTTCTTCAGCCGCTGTTTTTATTTTTGATTTGAGTTCATTAGACCTTATTATGCAAAATGTCCAGGGTTGCTTGTGTGCTCCTGAAGGAGATGTTCCTGCGGTTAAAACAATGTTTTTTATCACCTCAAATGGCACATCCTTATCTGAAAAATCTCGGATACTCCTACGTTGATTTGAAAATTGATAAAGCGCTTCTGCGCGTTTCATCATCTCCGGCTGAGAAAAAGAGGTCTGCTTGAATGGAATGAATCCGCGTTGTTTACTCATTGTACTTTCTACTTTTGTTTGCCAAATTAATCAGAATCTTTCAAAGCGCATGAACACGATCCGTATTGCCATATTCGCCTCTGGAACAGGCACCAACGCTGATGCTATTTCCACCCATTTTAAGAATCACCCCAAAATTGAGGTTGCGCTTGTGGTTACCAGTAAGCATGATGCAGGAGTAATTAAGGTTGCCGAAAAGCATGGGGTTGATTATATCGTGCTTCAAAAACAGGACTTTCAAGACGAAAACCTGGTGATGGAAGTCCTTGAGGGATATGAAATTAATTATTGCGTTTTGGCCGGTTGGTTGCTCCTTATTCCAACCTATCTCGTAAAAGCTTTTGAAGGAAAAATGCTGAATATTCACCCGGCTTTACTACCGAAATTTGGCGGTAAAGGAATGTACGGAAAGCACGTGCACGAAGCGGTAAAAGAGACGGGTGAAAGTGAATCTGGAATTACGATTCACCAAGTCAATGAAGACTTTGACAAAGGTGAGATCATTGCACAAATAAAAGTGAAGATTTTACCAGACGACTCAGCCGATGAAATTGAACGAAAAGTGCGCACACTCGAACTAGCTCACTATGCTGATGAAATTGAAAAATTAATCGAGGCTCAAACAATTTTTTTGTAGCATCAACGAAATGAATATTTTGGGCGCACCAAAAGCCTGAATCTATTTGTTCATGATGAAATTATGGTTGACTACACTTGGCGTTGTCCTCGGTATGCTACTACAAGGCTTCGAGCCAGCGCTTGCTGCGCATACTGATGTTTTATCAAGCGACCATGAATCTTCGGTTGTATCGGTTGATCAAACGGAGTCTGATCAGTCTGAAACAGCAAATGGAAATGATCATCACGGGCCAGATACCAGTCCGCTGTTTTTTATCATCATGGCAGTTTTTATTGGGGCGGCAACGCGTCATTTTTTAAAACGTATTCCCGTTCCATTCACGGCATTGCTGCTCATTATTGGGATCGTTTTGGGCGTGCTCAACCGTATGGGGTTGTTTATGCAGTGGGGTGATGTTGACGTAAGCTTCATACACGATTCGATTATTTGGGCCGCTCATATCGATCCGCACATGCTCTTCTTTGTGTTTCTGCCTATTTTAATTTTTGAGGCAGCGTTCGCCATGGATCTCCACACGTTCAAGAAGTCGTTCGGCAATTCAGTTATTTTGGCCGTACCTGGTATTTTGATCGCACTTGTGTTAACCGGGGTTCTGGTCTATGCTATCGATATCCTGAATATCGGTTTAGAAGGTTGGGCAAACTGGAGCCTGGCGTTTATGTTTGGTTCTGTCATAAGCGCAACCGACCCAGTGGCGGTTGTGGCACTGCTCAAAGACCTGGGAGCGAGCAAGAAACTTGGAACCCTTATCGAAGGTGAATCACTTCTTAATGATGGCACTGCAATTGTGCTTTTTATGGTCTTTTTCCTTGCCGTTTCAGGTCAGGCTAATGAAACAAATGGATTTGTCGAATTTCTGCGCGTAGCAATTGGCGGAGTGGGGGTAGGGCTGGCAATTGGATGGATTGTTCTGCGCTGGATTAAAGGTGTTTTTAATGATGCCATGGTCGAAATTTCTGTAGTTGTTGCAGCTGCTTATATTTCTTTTTATGTGGCTGAAGATTTTCTGCATGTTTCAGGCGTGCTTGCCCTTGTTGCTTTAGGTTTGCTGGTCGGTGGCTTTGGAAGATCAAGTATTTCGCCCCAGGTAGAGCATTTTATGCATGAATTTTGGGAGTTGGCAGGCTTTATCGCTAATTGCCTGATCTTTTTAATCGTGGGTTTTGTAATTGCCGAAAGAACGGAGTTTACATTAAATGACTTTTTGATCTTATTCATCGTTTATGCTGGGGTGCATGTTGTTAGGGCTATTGTGATGTTTGCTCTATATCCGTTTATGAAAAATACGGGATATGGGTTACCAAAAAAGGATGCCATTGTGGTTTGGTATGGTGCCTTAAGAGGTGCGATAGCATTGGCTTTAGCGCTGATTGTAGTAGGTGTTGATGCCTCAGAAATGGGAAATAGTATGGGTGTTTCAACAGCTCTGGCAGCCCAAATTCAAAATCAATTTTTGTTTTTGATCGCAGGGACAGTTACGCTCACGTTGTTGGTGAATGCCACAACCATAAAATTGTTGATCTATAAGTTAGGATTGCTTGATATTCCACCCATTAAAGCACTGATGGTAAGAACAGCCTCTGAACACATGCGAACAGCAGCAGATGAATTCATACAAAAACTTAAAACTGATCGCCATTTACGAAGGGCAAACTGGAGCACCGTGGCACAATACCTACCAAAAGAGTTTTCGCATTTTGGCTCCATCGATGCGCAAAAATTGGAAAAGGCAAAAGTGGCCGAACACCGAACACGGATACTCGAAAAAGAAAAAAGCAGTTATTGGAGACAGTTTAAAGAAGGTTTGCTCGGGGGCGAGGCACTGAGGAAATTAACGGAAACGGTCAATGAAATTTTAGATATCGAAGGTGAGGTTTCTTTATCTGATCGAAAAGACCTGGAAGACCTTTGGCGGCCTCCAAAGTGGTTGAGTAAAGTGCAGTCGCTGCCCGTGATTGGAAATGTAATGGAAAATGCATTTTTTGAGCGTTTAGCAGTCAGCTACGAATGCGCTGCAGGTTTTGTAAAAGCGCAGGAAGACTGCCTAAAGCTTTTGCAGGTCATGTATCGAGCTGATGAGGGAGAAGAACGCAAGAGCCTGGAGAAAATAGAGCAGGAAATCAATGAAAACATTATTTCGGGTCAGACCTACATGCGGAATTTAAGACACACTTATCCTGAAATATATCGAGCCATTGCAACCCGCCAGGCCATTCGTTCAGTTTTAAATTATGAGTTAACCAGTGTTGGCCAGCTTAAAGCTAAAGGAAGATTAAACAATGATGAAGCCGGTAAGATCGTTTCTAATATTGAGTCGAGAATGAAACAGTTGATGGAAAAACCACCGAGCATTGAATTGCCCGAAACAAGAGAATTGATAAAATCGGTGAGTTGGCTGGAAAGCTTGCCTAAGGAGGGCGAAAAATTGTTGATCAACCTATGTCAAACAAAGATTTACTCCAATGGCCAGCGCATTGTAAAACATATGAGTTCGAGTTTAGGTCTGTATATCATCGTTAGAGGAAATGTGAACATTAAAGATGGTAAAAGAACCATTGAAGTGCTGGGAAAAGGAGATTGCATTGGAGAGATTGTCTATCTTACTCAGGGGCAGAGTAATAATATCGGAATTGCCGAAACTCCGGTCACTGTGCTGTGGCTTTCTGCTTCAAGTGTTGAGAAAATGGTTGCCCAGTTCCCTCAATTTAAAGAAGTGATTTGGAAACATGCAATGGGCAGAATTGCACTTCGTGCTTTGGCAAACAAACTGCCTTTTGCCGCTATCGATAAGCGGCAATTGAGAACCTTGGGTGAATCAGGTAAAGTAGTGCATTTAAAGGCTGGAGGCCATTATTCTGTTCCCGATAAAAAGGCTGTAGTATTGATCTCTGGAGTAGTAAGGTCTGTAGAAAATCCGAAATTAATCGTTGAGAATGTTCAGCAAATAAGCTTTAAGAAGATAGAACCCGATGTAAATAGTTGGTTATTAGAGGTTAATTCTGTGTTCTAGGAAGCGATTAAAAAACTTGATGCGATTAAAGATCTGTGTATATTTGCGCCCCTTTTAAAAGGATTGTTCTTTTATCGAAACTATTTTGGGAGTTTAGCTCAGTTGGTTCAGAGCACCTCGTTTACACCGAGGGGGTCGGGGGTTCGAATCCCTCAACTCCCACCATTTTAAGCCTCGCTTGTCGGGGCTTTTTTGACTTAGTTCGTCAGGGACATTAGCTCAGTTGGTTTAGAGCACTACCTTGACAGGGTAGGGGTCACTGGTTCGAATCCAGTATGTCTCACTAGATGATGAAGCCTGTTTCGAGGAGCGAGACGGGCTTTTTTATTTCCACGAACTGAGCTTGCTCAAGTGAGATGGGAATAAAAAAGCCCAAGTCAAGCATAGCTTGGCAGGCTTGATCCAAATCTCGGCACAAACTGGATCACGCAGTAATCCAAAAAGGAAGGTCCACGAACTGAGCTTGCTCAAGTGAGATGGGAATAAAAAAGCCCAAGTCAAGCA
>JBBDRU010000295.1:17704-18379 GCA_040905305.1 Salibacteraceae bacterium
TAGCTTGGCAGGCTTGATCCAAATCTCGGCACAAACTGGATCACGCAGTAATTAACCTATATTATTTGTAACTCAAAGCCGTTTGCAAATAGACAAGCTAAGCGTAAAGTGCTTCCCGTTGCTCCACTATTTTTTCACTTTCGATATAATCATCATAGCTCATCATTTTGTCGATGCAGCCGTTAGGGGTGAGTTCTACTATGCGAGTGGCTACCGTTTGTGTAAAAGTATGGTCATGAGAAGTGAATAGAACGGTTCCCGGGAAACTTATCAAAGCATTGTTAAATGCGGTAATGGATTCGAGATCCAGGTGATTAGTTGGCTCATCAAGCAATAAAACATTAGCACCTTTTATCATGATTCGGGAGAGCATGCAACGTACTTTTTCACCACCCGAAAGCACACTTGCCTTTTTCTTTATGTCGTCTCCGGTAAAAAGCATTTGCCCTAAAAACCCACGGACATCTTGTTCGTCCATTCCCTCAGGAGCAAATTGACGAAGCCAATCAATCAGGTTGAGATCTGTGTCAAAAAACGCTTCATTATTTACCGGTAAATAGCCCCACGTAATGGTTTGACCAAATTGAAAAGTGCCTGAATCTGGTTTTGATTCACCCGTTAAGATTTCAAACAAACGGGCAACGGCAATGCTGTTTTTTGATATCAAGGCCACTT
>JBBDRU010000296.1:0-3014 GCA_040905305.1 Salibacteraceae bacterium
GAGAACTTCGGGTTCAAGCAGCAGGGCACGAGCAATGCAAATACGCTGTCGCTGACCACCTGAAAACTCATGTGGATATCGTTCCATATGGAATGGTTTCAAACCCACTTTTATGAGTAGCTCTACAATGCGGTTTTGATGTTGGCTGCTCGACATTTCAGGTTGATGTATGGCTAATGGTTCCATAAGTGTTTCACCAATTGTCATTCGCGGATCGAGCGAGGCATAAGGATCTTGAAAAATATACTGAACTTTTTTCCCGATTTTATCCAATGCCTTTATGGGATGATATTCACCATTATTCTTGTTTCTAAAAAGCACCTGCCCGTCATAGTTTTGATACAGTCCTATTATACTTCGAGCTAAGGTTGTTTTGCCGCAGCCTGAAGGGCCAAGCAATCCCAATGTTTCGCCTGCGAAAAGGTCAAAGCTCACATCATTTACCGCAATAAATCGAGCTGATTTCCCAAACCAAACCGAAGGCGTTGAAAATGTCTTGGACAATGACTTAACTTGAATGATAGGCCTTTCCTGATACAACCGTTGATGCCTCTTTATCCTATCGGTTGTTTTTATTTTCAAGCTATTCAAAAGGTCATTAAGATTGGTATCATCAGCCATGGCCATGCTTTTTCCATCGGCTGAAAGCCGCATAAAATCTTCGATAGTTGGAAGGAAGTAATAGCGATCGGTCTTTGGCGGCCGGCAATTGATCAATCCTTTTGTGTAAGGGTGCTTTGGATGATTAAAAATGGAGTCCATACTCCCTTCTTCCACAATTTTTCCAGCATACATGACCAATACCCGATCTGCGATATGTGCTGCAAGATCCAGATCGTGAGTGATAAATAAGATCGAAAGCTCATATTTATCCTTTGCCAGTTTTATACTGTCGAGCACCTTCTTTCTAACCCCGGTATCTAGGGCTGTTGTTGGCTCATCGGCAATCAATAAACGTGGATTGCAGCAAACAGCCATAGCGATCAATACGCGTTGTTTTTGCCCGCCAGAAATTTGATTGGGATACTTTTTATAAACCCTCTCAGGATTTGAAAGCCCTACTTCTTCAAACAAAGAAATGGTACGCTTGTGCGCATCAGACCTGTTCATCTGCAAATGCAATCGCAACGCCTCACTGATCTGCTCACCACAACGTAAACCTGGATTCAGTGAACTCATTGGCTCCTGAAAAATCATAGCGATTTCCTTTCCTCTGATCTTACGCATTTTAGGCTCTTCAATGTTGAGCAAATCAACCCAACCTCCGGTGCTTTTAAATGAAAATTTTCCGGAACTTGAAGCATCAGCATTATTATTAATGAGTTTCATCGCTGATAGACCTGTCACGCTCTTGCCTGAGCCAGACTCACCAACCAAGGCCACCACTTCCCCTTTTTTTATTTCAAAAGAAATATCATTCACAGCTAAAAACCGTCCCTCACCTGAGGGAAATTCAAGCGAATAATTTTCAACTTGAAGAATGCTTTCACTATTACTCACCGTTAAGGTTGATTTCGTCTGTCTCTAATATTGGAATTTGGTTCATACGAAGAAACACCTGCACGAGGGTTACAACATCTTTTTCGCAGTATTTGACAATCCGATCAAGGTTCTTCTCTTTCCAATAAACTCCGGCCACCTGGCTGCCGTCTATATCGTCTTTTGGCGTTGGCAACACAAAAACATGAGCCAACAACTTTAATGATGTAAAATGCTTATAGTCACCAAACTTCCATAATTGCAGTGTATCCAAATGGTTTACTTCCCAAGGTTTTTTACCGGCTGTATCTAAAATACTCGATACAGGAACCTCGTTTATCAGCATTCTTCTAGCGATGTAAGGAAAATCAAACTCCTTGCCGTTGTGACCACACAGTTGATGATGAGCACCATTAAAGTATTGGTCGAGCATTTCACCAAATGACGTCAAAAGGGCTTTTTCGTCATCTCCAAAAAATGATTTAATGCGCAACTCTCTCTTATCGTTTTTGGTACTGATAATGCCAACTGAAATGCAAACAATTTTACCAAACTCTGCGTAAATTCCTGCCCGCTCGAAAACAGAAGAAGGTGTATCCGTGTCATCTTTAAGAAGAAACTTCGCTTTCTCTTCCCACAATTTTTGATAGGTTTCCTGTGCCTTTTCAAAAGATTCATATTGGGGAACTGTTTCGATATCAAGAAATAAAATATTATTTAACTCCATAACTATATAATTAGGATTCCACGCTTTTTTAGAATTGGTAACTCAACTGTGTTCTTTTCCAACAGAGAATCTGGCAGAAAGATAAATTTCTTATCATAAATAGTTTGATCGATATAAAAACTCACCCAATACTGGTTGTTTAAACCGACCAATTCCTCCGGGATCAACTCTACTTGTATTGAAGTTTTAGCCCCCAACCTCTCCACATATTGTCTGAGTTGCGAGGTGTTTAATTCCCTCTCGTCTTTTTTACCATATCCCCGCATAGAAATCAGCAAATTAGTGATTTCTACATCAAGCATGTTTATGAGATGCACCTCCCAAAAGCTCATCCCTTCGTTGGTCTTAGGAACAGCACATACTCCAACTTTTTCTACCTTAGGGAAGTCGATATGTTCTTTCATTGTTCACTAATTCTCAGTGCCATTTCAATATACCTGTAAACATCATCAGGATGTGGATTTCCACTTCCTACATCCCGTTTTTTGCCCATGCGAACCAAAATAAGATCTAATTCGGGAAGCACTATGACGTATTGTCCTTTAATGCCGCGCATAAAATAAAATGATTTTCCTTCATATTCGCCCAGCCACCATGATAAGCCATATGTGATGCATGGGGTTCCGTCTTTATTATTCAAACCATTTGGACGCACTGCCTCTCTGACAAAGGATTTGTTTACAATCGATTCATTATTCCATATTCCATCATTGAGAACGAGCTTTCCAATTCTTGCAAAATCTCTGGCTGTGGCATTAATGCAACAAAATGCTTTTTCAATGCCCCCTTCATGATCCAGACTCCAAAG
>JBBDRU010000297.1:0-3012 GCA_040905305.1 Salibacteraceae bacterium
TAATCCTGTAGAATAATTGGTTCAGCCGAGAGGGATGGTAAAACATCCCTTTTTTTATGTGTTTTATTTTGGCATTCGCCAATCAATTCAACTGCTTTCGCGCTGCGATTGTTAATTTTGCGAACCCTCAAAAAATTGAATAAACATGCAGCCAGTTGCTCCTTACACTCCGAAAAATAAGATCAGAATAGTAACCGCAGCTTCATTGTTTGATGGTCATGACGCGGCTATTAACATTATGCGTAGGATTATTCAAAGCACGGGTGCAGAGGTCATTCACCTGGGGCATGATCGTAGCGTTGAGGATGTGGTAAATTGTGCTATTCAAGAAGACGCGCAGGCCATTGCTATGACAAGCTATCAAGGCGGGCATGTAGAGTACTTTAAATACATGCATGATTTACTCAAGGAAAAAGGAGCCGCTCATATCAAAATTTTTGGGGGAGGTGGTGGAACCATTTTGCCGGAAGAAATCAAAGAATTGCATGCCTACGGTGTTACACGTTTGTATCATCCTGATGATGGACGATCTATGGGCTTGCAAGGCATGATAAATGATATGTTGGAGAAAGCGGATTTTCCAACAGGAATGCAACTCAAAGGTGAAGTAAAGGAGATTGCTAGCAAGGACAGAGGTGCTATAGCCAGGCTCATTTCAGCAGCTGAAAACAACCCGGAAGGTTCAAAAGACGAGTTGGCTAAAGTGCATCTCATGGCTGAGAAAAGCCAGGTGCCAATTTTAGGAATCACGGGTACTGGAGGCGCAGGTAAGAGCTCATTGGTGGACGAATTGGTGCGTAGGTTTTTAGTTGACTTTAAAGACAAAACCCTCGCTATTGTTTCGGTTGATCCGTCAAAGCGAAAAACAGGAGGAGCACTCTTAGGCGATCGTATCCGGATGAATGCCATCAGAAACGAGCGTGTTTATATGCGCTCTTTGGCAACACGACAAAGCAATCTTGCGCTGAGCAAACACGTGAAGGAAGCTTTGGCCATATTAAAAGCTGCCCAATTTGATCTGATTATTTTAGAAACCTCTGGAATCGGCCAAAGTGATACGGAGATTCTCGATCACAGTGATGCAAGCTTATATGTTATGACACCGGAGTTTGGTGCAGCCACCCAGTTGGAAAAAATAGATATGCTCGATTTCGCTGACATTGTTGCACTGAACAAATTTGATAAGCGCGGTGCGTTAGACGCTGTGCGTGATGTGAAAAAGCAGTATAAGCGAAACCATCAATTATGGGACACACCAGATGAAGAAATCCCTGTTTTCGGAACGATTGCAAGCCAATTTAACGATCCTGGAATGAACACGCTTTACAAAAAAGTGATGGATTTGCTTGTGAATAAAGTGGGGGCTACTGCGCTTAAATCCACTTTTGAGATAACTGATGAGATGAGCGAGAAAATCTTTATCATCCCACCAGCCAGAACGCGATACCTCAGTGAAATTGCAGAGAACAACCGGGCTTATGATCAATGGGCAAATGAGCAATCAGAAGTGGCGGACAGACTCTACGCCATCACTAAAACCATTGACGAACTGGGTGATAAAGACGACACGGACAAATTGAAAAATGCGCTTGAAGATAGACTGCAAGAATTGAGGAAGGATCTCGACCCGCATAACTGGGATGCCATTCAGGATTTCACAAATCAAATGCAACGGTATAAGGATGAGTTCTACTCCTTCAAGGTTCGCGACAAAGAAATAAAGGTAAAAACCCACACTGAAAGTTTAAGTCATTCCCAAATTCCGAAAATTTCCACACCTAAATACAGAAGTTGGGGCGACATTTTGAGGTGGCAACTGCAAGAGAATGTTCCAGGAGATTTCCCATACACTGCAGGAATCTATCCTTTTAAACGTGAAGGTGAAGATCCTACACGCATGTTTGCAGGGGAAGGTGGTCCTGAACGAACCAACAGACGTTTTCATTATGTGAGTTTGGGAATGCCGGCAAAGCGATTGAGCACTGCATTTGATTCGGTTACTTTGTATGGAAATGATCCTGATCACCGACCTGATATTTATGGAAAAGTTGGTAACTCAGGGGTGAGTATTTGTTGCCTGGATGATGCTAAAAAGCTCTATTCAGGATTTGATTTAGCTGATCCAAAGACCTCGGTGTCGATGACCATCAACGGGCCGGCACCTATGTTGCTGGGGTTTTTTATGAATGCAGCAATCGATCAGGCGTGTGAAAAATTCATCAAAGCCAACGGTCTGGAGGAAGAGGTGGAATTAAAGCTTAAAGAAATCTGGGATGACCGTGGTTTGGAGCGTCCTAAATATCAGGGAAAACTCCCTGATGGAAACGATGGGTTAGGCTTGATGTTGCTGGGAATTACCGGTGATCTGGTGTTGCCCAAAGAGATTTATGAAAAAATTAAAGCCGAAACCATCAATGTGGTGCGAGGGACAGTGCAAGCCGATATTTTGAAAGAAGACCAGGCGCAAAACACCTGTATTTTCAGCACCGAATTTGCCTTGCGTTTGATGGGTGATGTACAAGAGAGCTTTATTAAGCAAAAGGTTCGAAACTTCTATTCTGTATCCATCAGTGGCTATCATATAGCCGAGGCCGGTGCAAATCCGATTACTCAATTGGCTTTTACCCTGGCTAACGGGTTTACTTATGTAGAATACTACCTCAGCCGAGGGATGAATATGAATGATTTTGGACCTAACTTAAGTTTCTTTTTCAGCAATGGAATCGACCCTGAATATGCAGTAATCGGCAGGGTGGCCCGCAGGTTATGGGCAAAGGCTTTGAAGCAAAAATATGGCGCCAATGCCAGGGCTCAAATGCTCAAGTATCACATCCAAACAAGTGGACGCAGTCTTCACGCACAAGAAATTGATTTTAATGATATCCGAACCACATTACAGGCCTTATATGCCATTTATGATAATTGTAACTCTCTGCACACCAATGCTTATGACGAGGCCATAACCACACCAACCGAGGAAAGCGTGCGAAGGGCGATGGCCATTCAGTTGAT
>JBBDRU010000298.1:0-3010 GCA_040905305.1 Salibacteraceae bacterium
GAAAATAATGTGTTGTTTCCAAAGGCGGTTGAAATGGAAAAACAATGTTCGTTGATTTGATGGATGTGTTTTGATTCCTTTGGAAATTGACTTCCTCTGCAAATTTATTTTGACGAGGAGGTTTTTTTATTAAAACCTTTTTGAATCACTAAAATTCCTATTGTCAGGAAAAAACAGAGCATTGAAATGGCGTCAATCCAAGATGCAACGAGTCTTCCGGAAGTGTGGGCGCTGAGGTCTGCAACCACTCTAATAAGAAGACCTAAATGTAATGCAACAAGCCATATGTAAAGAATGGGATGGAAAACGGAAATCCCTTTTTTGAGAATGGTCGGTAAGATAATGGGGCCATACGCGAAGATCATAGAAAAGACAAACCCGATGAAAAACGTGTGCAATATGGCGTCATAAAACAAGCCAGAATAACGGAGAAACGTCATTCCAACTCCTGAAACAAATAGCCACATATAGCCCAGTATCATTGCGACTCCCGAAAAACCGTGTATGCCTCTTACTTTTATGTTTTTTCGGGCGATGTCGTGAAGTAGAAGCGTTATAGACACACCAATAAAACCTAATCCCAAAATTTCTTTTCCTCCACTGTGAAAAGGAAGAAGCATTGAAGCGAATGCAGTCGTTAGGAAGGCGGTAATGAGTGCAATAGATTTTAATTTGATCAAAATGAATTTGGCAAGTTCAATGCGTTCTGCGGTAATGACGAACAGAAAAAACAGCATCCACCAGGGAGCTGCAAAGAAGTAAAAGTCGCCAACTAAAATTGAAAAATTTCCAATCAGCCAACAAGCGGCTCCCACAATGAAGATAATTTGATGCCATTCGTTGTACTTATAATAAAGCCAAATCATGATGGCAACCAATCCGGCAGAAGATGCTACGAGCAATCCATAGCCCAAATCAGGTGAAACATAAAACATTGGTAAACTGAGGGCAGCCGATATTGGCACGAGATAGGCATACCGCTTTTTCACTACGATCGCCCTTTCTAAACTAATCAGTGCGCCAAGAAAAGAGCCGGTCATTAGTGCACCATGATAGCCCGCCATGTTACTAATCCCGATGATATTGAACCCTGCTCGATGAAGCCCTGCGAGCAGTGCAACGATGAGGGCTGCAAATATGAACGGCAAAGCTGCGTAGCGCATGGATTAAGTTCTTAGTAGTCTTTTCTTCTCGCTTTGTACAAGAGCAATGCAACCGGAAAAATGACCCATAACAAGGATACGGAAATGCATATAATCATGCCGGCAGTAGTCCCAAAAAACTGCTGAAACACAGCGCCAGAATAGCCCATAAGCGCGCTGATATCGAGTTGGAGCATTATAAAAATCCTGCTTAGGTCAATGGGGTTCAAAACACTCAGAACGATGGCGTGCTGTTCAATGGGATAATCAGCAAATGCAACAAAGTATATCAGCAATAAACCGTCATAGATCACGGCCATGAAAAGCCAAGTTAAAAGCGATAAACCAACGCCCTTGAGTTTGTCTTTTGATGCCACTGAGATGAGAAGAGAAATAGCAGAAAAAATCAATGAGAGCATCATCCCCGAAAAAATCAATGTCAGCAGAAGATTCAGGTTTTCAATATAAGACATACCTACGAGCATACCTAAGCCTAATCCTAAGCCCACGGAAAGGCATAGCGTGAGCGCAATTCCAAGGTACATCCCAATAAAAATATGAGCGCGTTTGACCGGTTGAGCCAGAAGGAGGTAAAGCAAGTCGGTTTTGTTGAAATAATACATTGCGGTCATCATGGTGCTTACCAACGGGGCAATGAGGATAACGATGTTCATTATGCTTACCATTGATCGGGTGAAAGAACCTGTGAAATAAATGAGCGCATAAGTGCTTACCGCGAAGAACAGCATGTAGGCAATGGCCCAGGCGCTGCGCAAATTGTCTAAAAAAACAAATTTGAATATGTGAATAATGCCTTTCATTTTTTCTCCGCAGATTTCAGGAATGTTGCTATGGCTTTTTCAAGGTTTGGTTGTTGCGTTTCCGTCATCAAAGCGCTTGGTTTGCCTCTATATACGATCTTTCCTTCCAGCAAAAAGGCGATTTCGTCTGCCACTTCTTCCACATCGCTCATGATATGACTGGTAAAAAAGATGGTTTTGCCTTTGGCTTTTTCCTCAAGCACCAGTTGTTTGAAATTGACTCGTGAAATTGGATCAAGACCAACGGTCGGTTCATCGAGCACAATGATCGGTGTGTCAAACATAAAGGCCAGCACTGCACTTACTTTTTGGCGCGATCCACCACTAAGCTCTCCCAGTGGTTTGTGAACATGCGCAGCAAGTTCAAAATATTCAATAAGTGAATCCGGTTTGTGTTGTTCACCTCGCAGGTCAGCGATGAGCTTAAAAAGATGCATTGCCGAGATGTTTTCGGCAAATTTTGCCACCTGCGGCATGTACGAGATTACGTTTCGAGCCTTTTCATCAGTAGAAGGTCTGCCTGAAATGAAAATTTCGCCATTGTTTGGATGCACGAGGTTTAATATGCATTTGATCAGGGTTGATTTGCCTGAGCCATTTGGCCCAAGCATGCTGATCACCTTGCCTTGCTCAATATCAAGATCAACAGATTTTAAAACCTCGTTTTTGCCGAAGCGTTTAGAGACGTTCCTTAAGGTGATCATTATTTCGTTTCATTTTGGGTTCATTGTCAACCAGACTTTCCGGGGTCAATACGGGAGTCACTTTTTCGGCCAGATTTAAAAGGTCGATGAATGATGAGCGCATTAGAATGATGCTGGCAGGGGACTGCGCAATGATGTAGGTAAATAGTTTTACAGGCCTGAACGGAACATCGCCAATGTCATCGCGATCCAAATCGTAGCCTGTGTATTCTTCCCAATAATTTCCGCTAAAAAGATTGAAATTGCTTGTTGCGTTGGTAGTTACATCAAATGAATTGGCTACAAAGTCATTGTGAATGATCTTATTATCGGTGCAGTTCCCCATTATTTTCAGTGCGTAACC
>JBBDRU010000299.1:0-3010 GCA_040905305.1 Salibacteraceae bacterium
TTTTTCTGGTTCCAATTGCTGTGATTCTTATGATCATAAAAAAAATACCGGCAGCACCCGCATTGGCAATAGGCTCGTTGCTGGGAATAGCAGCGGGGTTTTTATTTCAACAAGACCTCATTGCTCAATTGGAGCAAGATGGCCTGTTTAATAACGCCTATAGCATGGCAACAACTGCTCTGGGTACAACGTTCACCATTCCTTCTGAAAGCGAATTATTAAACGAGTTGCTTTCAACGGGAGGCATGAGTGGCATGCTAGGCACGATTTGGTTGATCATTTGCGCGATGATCTTTGGAGGAGTAATGGAGCGAAATGGTTGTTTAGCTTCAATTTCAACTTCATTGCTGCAATTAGCAAAAGGAAGAACGGGTTTGGTAGGAACCACAGCTGCAAGCTCAATATTCATGAACCTAACGGCCAGCGATCAGTACCTTGCCATTGTAGTGCCGGGAAACATGTATAAAAATGCATACGAAGAGCGTGGGTTGCATCCTGCCAACTTAAGCAGAACATTAGAAGACGCTGGCACCGTTACATCCGTGCTCATTCCATGGAACACTTGTGGTGCAGCACAGGCTGGCGTGTTAGGAGTAGCAACAGCTGTATATTGGCCGTTTTGTTTCTTTTGTTTGCTCAGCCCCCTGAGCACTATTGTTGTTTCTGCTTTGAATTTTAGAATAAAAAAAGCTTAGCACACTCAACTCATTGTTTTATCTTTCGTCTAAACACTAAATCAACCTAAAAATAATACCTATGGAAAAAATTCTACTCAGATTTACACTTTCTGCTTGTATCATTTCAGGAGCGTTCATGCTCAACAGTTATTCCGGTGGTGGTTTCTCAGCTGACCATACTGGGAGTCCATTAAGTTCCGGCACCTGCGCGCAAGGAGGCTGCCACAGTTCATTTACCTTAAATAGTGGTCCCGGGTCAGTTTCGATGACCATTCCATCCACTTATTATCCTGGAACACAATACAGTGTTTCATTAAATATTTCTCAAAGCACAAGTGAATACGGCTTCATGGCAGGAGTGCTAAGAGATAATAACGCAGCAGGTGGTACTTTCTCAGCAAGCACTGGCTCCAGTGTTACCACCATCAATTCGAGATCATATATCAAACACAGTGGCCCAAGCACTAGCGGATCATGGACTTTTAACTGGACAGCGCCTTCTTTTGCAGACACCATTACTTTTTATTATGCCGGAAATGCTGCTAATGCAAACAACAATAGTTTTGGTGACTATATCTACACCGGTTCCAACGTCATTTATCCACTTCCACTGATCACATTTGATCTGGATTCAACTGTGATATCTTGTTTCGGAGCTTGTGATGGCGGGTTGTCTGTTAGCAACATCAGCGGAGGTGCAGGAGGTCCATTTGACATTGATTGGTCAACCAGCTCTACTGTTAACTCCATCACAAATTTATGCGCAGGCACATACACCCTGACCATTACGGATGATGACGGTAATGAAGAGGTCACTACGATCAACCTGTCTCAACCCGATGAGATCATTTCAAATATAAATGCCATCTCATCTACGTGCGCCACAGGTGACGGAGAAGTTTCTGTAACCCCAAATGGTGGTGCTGGCGGATTTTCTTTTTTATGGAATACCGGAAGTATGGATAGTATCATTCAAAATGCTTCCATCGGTGAGTATATCGTAACCATAACAGATCAGGATGGTTGCAGTATAGTTGACACAGCAAATGTTGATGAAGCCGGTTCCGGACTGGTGGGGAGTTTTACAAGTACGCCTGAAAATTGCGGACAGTCGAATGGCAGCACAGAACTGACCATGGCGATCGGAAACCCGCCCTATTCTTATGCTTGGAACGTTGGCGGAAGTGGAAATATCCAAACCAACCTCACAGCTGGAATTTATATCGTGACGGTTACCGACAATCTCGGCTGCCAGGAGGTGTTTTCAGACACAGTGGGAAGCACCTTTGCCAGTATTGATGAAAACACCAGTTCTTCGTCTGATTTAGTTTGTGCCGGAATACCATCTGGTGAAGCTACAGCGGTTGCTGGAGAAGGTATCCCGCCCTTTAGCTTTGAATGGTCGAATGGCGAAACAACAGCATCGATCAACTCACTGTTAGAAGGTTCTTACACGGTGACGCTCACAGACAACGTTGGTTGCACCGATGAGTTGACCTTTGTTATCAGTTCGCCAGATAGCGTTGAAGCAAGCTATAGTGTACTTCCTGAAAATGACGGATTTTGCGATGGGAGCGCCACAATAACGGCATCAGGTGGAACCGGAACGATTGATTACACTTGGTCGCATAACGCAGGTTTAAACAGCAACACAGCAATTGATCTTTGCGCAGGCCAATATACAGTAACCGTTTCAGATGCTAACGCCTGCAATGTTGTCCTATCGATCGAAATACCTTCGGTCACTGGAATAGAAACCACCTCAAACGATGGTTTCAGCATTTTTCCAAACCCTGCCGGAAACAGTGTTTTTCTGAAAGGAGACCTAATGAACATAAATGCAGTAAAACTTATCGATATAAGCGGTAGAACGGTTCGAGTTTTCAAAGACCTAAGCAGCCGTGAAATGGATCTTTCCGGTTTAGCCTCAGGTCGCTATACCATGCTTATTGAAACCGATCAAAATGTTCACTACAATCCTTTTATGATCAATAAATAAAAAATCGCACACATTTATCTCATTTAAAATGCCTCCCTTTGTGGAGGTATTTTTTTTGATATGACTGCACACCTTCCCACATCATCCCTGCCACGTCTAATTATTCTTGGCGCTGGGTTTGGCGGACTTCGATTGGCTACCAAGCTTCAAAACAAAGGGTTTCAAGTAGTGTTGATCGATCGAAATAACTTTCATCAATTCCAGCCGTTGTTCTACCAAGTTGCCACATCCGGTTTAGCACCAAGCTCTATTGCTTTTCCTATTCGAAAAGCGATTCATAACACTCCAAATTTTCATTTCAGACTGGATGATGTTGAGCGCATTAAACCTCATG
>JBBDRU010000300.1:0-18288 GCA_040905305.1 Salibacteraceae bacterium
CATCGATGAATGGATATAAAAAAAGCGGCAACAGCCGCTTTTAATTTATGAATGGGGGCAATTTTATTGTTCTAAGCAAATGCAGTCGTAAAACCCACTAACTGACCATGGATAGGATTCAACTTTGCTGCTGTCTTTAAAATTAAGTGAATTATCTTCTTTATAAGATGCTAATGTCTCATCAAAATCTTTTCGTTTGGCGCATACTTCTTCAGTTTTATCGGGATATTGAGAATTAAATTCGGCATCATAGGCATTTCGGATAGCTTGCTCACCGGCATCGCTGATGCTGTCAGAGAAGTTGTAAGTCCATGTTCCTGAGCAAGTACAGTCTGCGCATTTTTCACATGCTGTGAAGAACAATAAAATGATAGATGCAAAAGGAATAATCAGTTTCTTCATGGTTTCTAGCTTATTTGGTTCGAAGATAAATAATTCGAATGCGCATTTGATTTTTTGTTATAGTTGATCATCAAAAAATGCTGGCTTTCTAAAGCCCCAAAAGTGATTCAACCAGGATCGTTTACATGAACCTGACATAATCCGTGGAATGGATAAAGCCTAATTCGCGTTGCTTATTTCGTCCTTTTCCTGTTGCTATTCGCTCAAGTCTTCAACTTGGCTCTAGAAACAAAAAAAGTCCGATCGCTTCCGCGATAGACTTTATCACCAAGTGACCCAATCAGGATTCGAACCTGAGACCTACTGCTTAGAAGGCAGTTGCTCTATCCAGCTGAGCTATTGGGCCATTTATCTCAACAAAAAAGGCCTCCGAAGAGGCCCGTTTTTGATGGTATGAACAAGAGTCCATATCAATATATTCCTCTAACTACTTGATGGAGTTCATCATCCTTGTGAACACTGCAAATAGCGGAATGTCGGGGTGGCAGGATTCGAACCTGCGACCTCCTGCTCCCAAAGCAGGCGCGATAACCGGGCTACGCTACACCCCGAAAAGTAAAGAACGACCAGAAATCTTGTATTGAATCGAACGATTCAATGAAGTTGCATAACCTTGCAACCCAGTTTCAGGTTTAATCAAAGTCTAATACTTTGATAAATTTTATCTTAAAAGAACAAAAATGCCGCCCTTTCAAAAGGACGGCAAATGTAAAATTTATTAAACAAAAATTAAGCTTTATTTTAAAAATCCACCTCTTTTCTGAAAGGCACTATTAATAAAGCTTTCCTCTAATTTCTGATACTGCTTCTGCGAGTGCTTTTACATCATCAGAAGAGAATTTCTTCGAGTTTTTAAGGATCTTGTTAAGCGGTTCCTTTATTGTTTTTAACTCCTCGGTGATTTTCTGCATGTCGGCATTGTCGCTAAACACATCTGTCATCTGCATTACGTTGGTGTAGGCGTTACAAACACTCCAAACCCCCAATCGGATGTTCTGGTCGCTTAACTCGTCTTTGGTCATCTGACAGCTGATGTGTAAACCTTCAATCCAGCCTCCGATTACCATGAACGTAGCATATTGAGCGCGCTCATCTGAAAAAAGTTGATCTTTTGCATTTAAATAGGCTTTGGTGAGGAGCACAGACTTGTTGATGGTTGTGTCATCGCTAGCCATTTTTTCCATAAGCTCCTGGTCAAATGCTTCAGCAATACCAAGGTCACCTGCTGTTTTTAAAAGTCCTTCCATGCGGCTCATAGCGCTTTGAGTCTGAGCGTATGCACCGGCATAAACCATATCTGAACCGATTGCTCCGATGCCCATCGCCTGTTTGGACGATCCGCTAAAACTCTTTCCGGCAGAGAGTAAAATAGATTCACTGAAAGAATAACCAGCAGCACCGAGGTCTTGGTAAAGCTGGGCCGTTACTTCGATATTGGTCTTGATGATTCCGAGTTCCTGCAGGTATCCTGTAGGTAAACTGTCTGCTCGTTCAAAATTATATTTTGGAGCTGCCGGTTTTTCTTCGCCACCGCAAGATGAAATAATTACAACGGATGCGATAGCCAGTAGTTTTGAAAAGGTGTTTATAAATTTCATTTACGCTTTATAATAGGTTTGGCCGCAAAACTAATGCGATTCAATTAAAAAGCAAGTAAGGGTTTTGAATTCAATGGCGAACGTGTGATTAGGCACGATCACTTGATAAGCTTTTGAATTATGCCGATTTATAATTATTGCATGTTTCGGATTTGATTTGGAAATTATATTCAATTAATTTTTTCATTCTGTGGTGTTTTTTTTGACCTGTTTAACTAGCTGTGATCATTGATTTCGATTAATGTGCCAAGAAAGTTATTCAATTTTTTCAAGAGTTCAGCCTTGAACTTAATCATATAGATTACTACAACAAACCAGTTCATGTGCTTCGAATCACTATCAATGCTTTGCGAGACTTGGTGTCAAGTAAGAATTCAACTAATCAGCCAGTTACCACCGTTTCTCTAAGGACTTGACATTTAGGTAAGTCGCAAAGCGCTGTGGGTGCATTATAAATATCAATTTCTACTGAGACGTGTTCTACTGAGACGTGAGCGGGTAAATCAAAGCTATGTAGGCGGCAGGAACGATGTAGTTTTATAAGTTGCTGTGAGTGTAGTATTTATTACATTGCGGAAGAATACCTTTCCAAGATGGGTTGGAAGACATCAAAGTAGCAGTGCAAAAAAATCAAATACGTGGTGGGTTCCGTTCCCATAATTCGATAAGAACCATTAGTTTTATTCAATTGGGTGCCTATGAATCATACTAGCCAGTCTGTTAGTATTTTGCTTCCGCGAAGTCTCCGTGAGTTTTTAAATGAAACAGGAGAGGTGACCAGGTTTGGTATTCGGTTTTTTAAAGATGGGCTGCTTCCACCATATGAGGTCAAGGAGTTCTTTCGTCAATGTTTTGAGGTGGGTTATAGATCACTTCCTTTGGTTGGTATCACTGCCTTTATTATGGGGCTGGTTTTGACCATTCAATCACGTCCCACACTGGCCGAATTTGGCGCAGAATCATGGCTTCCCTCAATGGTAGCTGTGACAATTATTCGTGAAATGGGGCCAGTCATTACTGCACTGATCTGTGCCGGAAAGATTGGGTCAAGTATAGGAGCTGAATTGGGGTCTATGAAGGTTACCGAGCAAATTGATGCGATGGAAGTAAGCGGTACGAACCCATTTAAATATTTGGTATCAACACGCATTCTTGCTGTAACCTTAACCTTACCTCTGTTGGTTGTCTTGGCTGATGCCATCGGTCTTTATGGTTCGTTTTTGGCCGTTAAGATCAAGTCTGCCACGAGCTTTCCGCTCTTTTGGAATCAGGTTTTTGAGAAGCTGACGTTTACTGATATACTTCCTTCCATCATTAAGTGCTATTTCTTTGGTTTTGCCATTGGATTGATCGGGTGCTATAAAGGTTATACCGCAAGAAAGGGAACGGAGAGTGTCGGGCGTGCGGCTAACTCAGCCGTTGTAATTGCATCACTTCTCGTATTCATACTTGATTTGATCGCAGTACAGATCACGGACTTTTTCTTTGAACTTTAATCTATGGGTGCCTCCTCAGAAAATACTGCTCAGAAGTCACCTCTGCCAAGTAAAGATAAATCGCTGGTTGAAATCAATGGATTAAGGAAATCCTTCGGCAGTAACCATGTGCTGCGCGGGTTTAACCTCCAGCTCGGTGAAAACGAAAGTATTGCTGTTCTTGGTCAAAGTGGAAGTGGAAAGTCGATCCTCATCAAATGCATTGTTGGACTCGTTAAGCCAGATAATGGTGAATTGAAAGTATTTGGTAAAAACATAAATGATTTGAATCAGAGAGAACTCGATCGAATGCGTATGGAGGTAGGATTTCTGTTTCAGAGTAACGCGCTGTATGATTCCATGACCGTCCGTCATAATCTTGAGTTTCCATTACGCAGGCATCACCTTTCAAAGACTCAACTTGAAATAGATTCTACAGTCGAGGAGGCCTTGGATGATGTAGGTCTGCTTCATGCCATAGATTTGATGCCTTCTGAGCTCTCAGGTGGGATGCGTAAGCGTGTTAGTCTTGCCCGCACGTTAATCACTCGTCCGCGCGTCATGCTTTATGATGAACCAACCACTGGACTCGATCCGATAACTGCGCGTGAGATCAATGCACTTATGATAAAAGTTCAGCGAAAATATAATACCTCGTCTATCATAATTTCGCATGATCTGGCATCTATCAGAATGACTGCTCAAAGAATTATTATGCTCATTGATGGTATCAACTATGCCGAGGGTAATTATGAACAATTAGAACATCATTCCGACCCTAGAGTGAGTGCGTTTTTTGAATAAAATGGAAACACAATGAAGAATAATATACGCTTAGGTTTGTTTGTCATTGCAGGTACGGTGCTGTTAATCCTTGCGATGTATTTTATTGGAGACAAGCAGAGTCTTTTTGATTCCACGATTCGCGTCAAGGCTGTATTTCAAAATGTAAACGGCCTGCAGCGTGGTAATAACGTGCGTCTGGCAGGTATTGATATAGGCACAGTGAACAGTGTGACGATCGTTAGCGATTCTGCTGTGGTGGTTGATATAATCGTTCGCGAAAATGTTCAGAAATTTATCAAAGAGGATGCAGTAGCCATTATCGGCACAGACGGATTGATGGGAAACAAGATTGTCAACATCGGATCGGGCACTTATGAGGCAAACACAATACAGGATGGTGACACGCTTGAGACGTTCGATGTGCTTCACACCGATGAAATATTTCGAACACTTGCTGAAACAAATGTGAATGTGGCCATTGTAGCGGAAAAATTGGCGTTGACAATGCAGGATATTCATGCCGGTAAGGGTGTTGTTGGTCGATTGATCAACGATTCCACTATGGCCAGAAACCTTCAAAACACGATTGCTAACATCAAAACCACCAGCGATCAGGTGAAGCGAGTTTCATCGACCCTTGAACGAAGTTTGGCCAGACTTGATATCGAAAACAAAGCGGAAAGTGCGCTATTGATGGATTCGGCTTTTGCGAATGATCTGCGCGAAACTGCCAAGGGACTGCAAGCAGCGGGAAACCATACAGAGCATCTCACAGCAGACTTACGTACCCTTATTGAACAATTGAATGAGGGAAGGGGGACAGCCGGAAAATTGTTGACGGATACGGCTATTAGTCATTCGCTCGAACGTTCGCTTTTGGAGATCGAACAGGGAGCAAAGGGGTTCAATGAAAACATGGAAGCTTTGAAGCACAACATTCTTTTCAGACGCTATTTTAAAAAGCGGCAGAAAGAAAACAACTCAGGGACTGAACCATAAATTTTAAAAAAAAATGATCCTCTTTTTTTGATTTCGTAACCCTCTCTTCGAGCGACATCAGCATGACGTTCGCTATATAAGTCGGTTGGCCATTACCCTCTTTAATCCTGGAGTGCTCAGCAATTATTCACCCGTCCTGCAGATACCGCTCAGTAAAATCGAACAGGTTCTACTTTTACTTTCTCACTCGTTCAATAAACCTGCTGCTTTTAATGATTGACTCTCTCGAGCGAATAAGCATTGGAATCATTCTATTGCAATTTTGAGGTCAATGAATTCATTACTAAGCTGATTTAGCTCGTTTTCGAGGTAGTGGTTTTTACACAACTACTTCGATCTTCATCTCTCTGATGTAACTCCACACTCGCATCTGACGTTGAAAAGGCCACCATTCGTATAGGAATATTTCGATCGGTTTCCACATACCCACCCATCCGATAATGTACAAACCTTCCTTTACAAAATACTTCGCGAGATCTGGGAACAGCATTTGCTCCTGTATCAGGTAGGAGAGACTCAGGCATAATCCTAAAAAAAAGATACCTACCAGAAGCGCTTTCTTTCCTGTAAGTATTAACATGCGATAGTCGTTTCGTGCGATGTCAATTTTCGATCCGCAATATTTTTTAATAGCTTCTACCAATTCAAGGGTATTGGTCTCTTTTGTTGTGTTTGCCGGTAAATGCAATATCAGTTTTCCTCTCGATTTTGGCACGCTCAATCGGAGTTGGCGATACAATATAGAAATGCCACTCTCTACAGAATGAGCTCGATTCATTGGATTGACAGCATGCTTATCAAAAAACGAATCCATTGAATCGAGATGAAGATCGATCACGTTGTAGGAATAGCGACTCATGTACCTTTCGTTGTTTCACTTTGTTTCTCGCGCAATGCCCAGCGGATGCCCTTGACATCTGAACGCCATTCGTCAAACATAAATATCAATGTAATCTCTTCAACCGTTTCCAGAATGCTCAGAATAATCATCGGGTAAAACAGCCAATAGTTGGTGCCAAACCAAAGTAGCCAGAGGATGAAAGCAGCTTGGAGAATGGCGGAGATCTTGGCCAGGTAAGTATGAAAGGCGGTGGCTTTGCCGTATTTGCGCCAGGCAATGATCATTTGCAAGGTGTATAAACCAATGGCGATACCGATGAACAGCCACTCCTCAAGGAAAAATTTGTGTTCAAAATACAATACACCAGCCAATGCAGCCACAAGCGTGAGTTGGTCACCCATGGAATCGAGCTGTGAACCACGCGGACTGCTGATCTTGAGCCTTCGAGCCAGTTGTCCGTCAATGGCATCCGTAAGATAGCTGATGAGTAGCATCCAGGTGAACCAAACGCGCCATTCCACAAAGATCAGCAACATCAGTATTGGGAAGACTGCAATCCTGTAAAAAGAAAACCAATCGGCAATGTTGTAGTTTTTAAAAGTGAGGTGTTTCATACAGTTTATTTTGAAGATGCCGCTTTTTTGCCAGAGCCAAACAGGGCACGTTCACCCAGCCATCGTAGTGGTTTATACTCTTGCTCCTTTACCAAACCGAATCGGGTTATCGTGTTTTTTTTGATGTGTTCTGTGGCCTCCTCCACCGAATCGGTTATAAGGAATAGGTCGAGGTCTTTCTTATCAATGGTATGTTGGGTAGCCATGAATTCAATGTGTTCCATGAGTTCGCGGTAGTAGTCTTTTCCTATCAACACTACTGGAAAACGCTCGATCTTCCCCGTTTGAATCAAGGTCAGAGCCTCGAATAGTTCATCCATGGTTCCTAACCCACCTGGCATGACCACAAAGGCATAGGAGTATTTGGACAACAACACCTTACGCACAAAAAAATGACGGATCGTCACCCAACGGTCAAGAAATGGATTATGGCCTTGCTCAACAGGAAGGATAATGTTGCATCCGACCGAGCGTCCACCTACGTCCTTAGCGCCTCGGTTGGCAGCTTCCATAATGCCCGGACCGCCACCGGTCATCACGGTAAAGCCGAGTTGTGCTATAGCCGCACCCATTTTACGTGCTTGTTTATAATGGGGGTCGTTTTGATCAAATCGAGCTGAGCCGAAGATGGTGACACACGGTCCGGCAAAGTGTAACTCTCTGAACCCTTTTATAAAGTCTCTAAAGACCCTGATTAGGAAAACAAATTCTTTAAACCTTGAGCGAGGTCCTTTTAGAAATTCAATGTCTTCAAATGCCTCTTTATGGATATGATCAGGATACCCTTTCGTAGATGAAGGTCTGATCCATTTGGTAAGTCTGTGGTAGCGGTCGAGGCCGTGTTTGCCACCTTCCTTAGGCTTCTCAGGTCGCGACAGAATATAACCGAAAATGATCAGTGCAAGCCCGATCGCGTAGTAGAGAATGTGTAAGGGTGGATAGAACAAGTTGATAACTTCGATCTGCACAGTAAGCCAAATGCACAACATGATGCCAGCAGCCATCGTCAACCATGCGTACCAGCGCAGTCGCATAACGATAGCGATCATTACGAAAATATTGAACAGACCGTTGATGGTAAAGAGGACAAGTCCCGGGATGAAGTAATCCTCGAAAACTGTGTCTGCCATCCACTCCAATGGAAGTTGCATGCCCTGACCGCTGGGTTCGGTCATGAAGCTCCAACCGCCATACAAAGCTCCCAATCCGTTGAACAGAAGTAGGGTAAAGGAAATAATGCGAAATAGTGTTCTCATTTCAGGAGTTGGCCGGTTTTAACTTCAGCGGTCAGAGTTGCGATAATGACAAATCCCGGTTTCAAAGATCAAATTTCCTCCGTTACCGTGTGTTTTGAAATGATCGCGATCAGGTGAGAAGATGAGAGAGTGTGGGTATGTTCAACCATGAGCCATCATCCCGCAAGCCGCATGCCTCAAATCACTTGATTACCTGTGGAACATCATGAAATTACGGTATGCCTTCAGGTAGTTTTGCCTGCTCAACATTTAATGTCATGACCAACAAGAAAAAAGCATCATCAAATCCGTATTTCGAAATGCCGCAAATCGGAAATTCCGCACCAAAATTCACGGCTGAAACAACTCGTGGTGAAATCAATTTTCCCGATGACTATCAGGGGAAGTGGGTGCTGTTCTTCAGCCATCCGGCCGACTTTACGCCTGTTTGCACTTCCGAGTTCATGGCTGCAGCTTCGATGTACGATCAATTTGCAGCAGCAAACTGCGCTTTAGTAGGCTTGTCCTGCGATACCATACGAAGCCACGTAGAGTGGTTGCAGCGTATCAAGGACAACGTTGAATACAAGGGCATGAAAAACGTGGAAGTCAAATTCCCGCTAGTGGCAGATTGGAGGAAGGAGGTCGCCTCACTATATGGAATGATCCAACCCAATGAGAACGAGGTGCATGCCGTTCGTGCTGTATTCATCATCGATCCTGACGGGGTAGTTCGGTTGATGTCTTATTACCCCAATAATATCGGCCGTAATATGGATGAATTATATCGTGCTTTGATTGCTATGCAGACTGCAAAGAATTTTGATGTGTACATTCCAGCCAACTGGCAGCCCGGTGACGATGTGATTGACCCCTCTGCGTCTGCAAAGGCGGCCAGAGATCAAGAAAATAAAATTCCCAAAGGGACAACTGACCACGACTGGTTCTTTTGGACGAAAAAGCTTAGCAAAAGGAGGGTGTTGAAAGCAATTGAAACCCTGTAATGACCTTGATCGATATATGGAAATATAAAGAATGACGGGTCACAAAAACATGAAAACGCTTCGTTAGGTCATGCTCCCGACTTGTTTTACTGTGGCCTTCAACAACCTTGCTATGACACAGGATAAACATCACCATTGCTTTACCAGGGCTACAGCGGTGCCATGATTTTGGGTCACCAAAGCATATCCATCCGCTGGCTTAGTTCAGTAAATACCCAGGGACAAGCCAGAGGGATCAAACCTCCTACCCATGAAGCTTTGGGCTCCCGAGTGTTCCTTGCCAGAGCAGATGTTGACTATCGAAGGTTGCATCGCGTCAAAGACCTCTTTGGTGACAATTATCCCATTTATATTGGAGAATCCTTGCTTACGCAGACTGTGTATCGCGAACACAACAGCTTCACCAACAATGCATACCAATACGATGCGGTGTTATCCCTTAGCTTGGAAGCCTAAGTCAGACGGATCATACCGATGTAAAAACTTTCAAAGGGGGGGTTATCAGTGCCCTTTATCTCGACAATCGTGTGACCTAGTTATAACTCTTCAATACCCGAAGTTTTTTCATGCATTGGGAGAAACCCATAAGAGCTTCATTGGTATGTGTTCAGTCGATGAGTTTCGGCATCTTTCACGAAGCATGTGATCATGCTCACCAATCGAAAATGGTAGAGCGCTACCACGCAATTCATCCAATGCATGCGTGAATTCCCCTATGTTACCATCATGGGTGACACCAGTAGTGGAGGCGGTGGTTTCCCGATTAGTCATGAATTGCCCAACGGTTGGATCTATCAGTTTTCATCCACAATGATACTTGCCCCGGACGGCTTCAGTATTGAGTTCACCGGATGTGTAAGCGGTCATGGATAGCGATTCAGCTTCAGAAGGTGTGGATATCTTAATCGAAAAGGCATTGGATGCGATGCATTGACATGCAAACAACCAGAAGAAAAGACATCATGTCATGGCTGCTGGAAGACGATCCCACTATTGAACCAAGCGTGTAGGTTGTGGATTGTGTGCCCGTATAAAGTGTTGATTTGGTGAGAAAAAAGATAATGCAATCCATTGAATTACTTAAACCGCTCTTTAACTGCCTTTTCAAGCACTTCCCTGTGTTCTGGATGGGCGATGGAGGTAAGGAGTTGTGCGCGCTCCCGCAGGTTGCGTCCAAAAAGGTTGACAACACCGTATTCGGTTACTACGTAGCGCACATGGGCGCGCGTAGTAGTTACGCCCGCGCCTGGTTTTAAGTCTGATACGATCTTGCTGAGTCCTTTTTTTGTTATAGATGGAAGGGCAATGATCGCCTTTCCTCCCTCTGACATTGAAGCTCCGCGAATAAAGTCCATCTGTCCTCCAACTCCTGAATATTGCCACCTGCCAATGGTTTCGGCACATACTTGTCCCGTAAGGTCGATCTCAATGGCACTGTTGATGGCCGTTACTTTTTTGTTGCTTCGAATCACAGCTGTGTCGTTGGTGTAGGAGGCTTCTTTCATCAACACCTGGGGGTTGTCGGCTATGAAGTCGTATAGCGATTGTGAACCCAGAGCAAAGCACCCCACGATCTTATCGCGGTCAATCTGTTTGTGCGAGCCGTTAATCACGCCTGTTTTCACGAGCGGGATAATCCCATCCGAGAACATTTCAGTATGGATGCCAAGGTTACGGTGGTTGCCTAACATACTCAACACCGCGTTGGGGATGGCTCCAATACCCATTTGCAATGTGGCTTCGTCCTCTACCAGACCAGCAACGTATTCACCAATCTGCAATTCGGCTGGGGTTGGTGCGCGGAAGGGTTTTGCATTAATAGGCCCGGAAGTTTCAACAGCTAGATTGATGTGGCTCATGTGAATGATGCCGTCACCGTGTGTTCTGGGTACATCAGGGTTTATCTGTGCGATCACTGATTTTGCACTACGCAGCGCAGCAAGCGTCACATCCACCGAAGTACCGAGCGAGCAAAATCCGTGTTTGTCTGGTTTAGACACCTGGATAAAAGCAGCGTCAAGTGGAAGGATGTTTTGGGTAAAGAGCAGGTGTGCTTCTCCCAGAAAGATAGGCGTGTAGTTACCATCGCTAGAATTAACGTCTTCACGGACATTGGTGCCCACAAACAAGCTGTTCACGACAAAAGCACATCGGTGTGGTTCTTTGGTGTAGGGCGCCTCACCTTCAGTGTGGAGATGTACCAATTCTACGTTTTCCAACTCATGGCTTCTTTGGCAAAGTGCATTGATCAGCACATGCGGGGTCATGGCCATTCCCTGGATGAAAATGCGCTGGCCAGAACGAATGTTTGCTACGGCTTTTTCTTCAGTGACGGTCTGCATATTAAAAATTCAATTGATCAGTGTTTTGACCCAATTGTGGGCGTGTTCTAATTCTCCTTCCACCAGAGGATCTTCCTTGCCGAGCACCGAAAACCCTTGAGGCTCGCCATTCAGTACGCCTCCTTTTTTGACCAGTGTCCGAGCAATTGATTTGGCTGCATAACCAGCGGTATTTAAGAGGCAATGAAAAAGGCTTGATTTAATCGTGTCTAATTCGATGCGTGTGGCAAAGGGGCTTATATATTTTCCTTCCAAGGAGGTTGGTTTCAGGGCTGAGAGAAACTTTTGTGTTTCGGATGGGGGACGGAACCCTCGTGTCGATGAGCCTATGATCAGCCAGTCAATGCTCTGCAGGTCACTTGGTTTGAATTCGCCCACTGCTTTGGCAGAAACGGCCGCAACCGGAGCAAGTGAATCGGCTATCGCTTGTGCTACTTTTCCCGTATTACCGATAAACGACTCGTAGAAAATAAGTGCTTTCATTGTCCAAAAGTGTTGGAATTGGGAACAAGAATCCATGATTTAGGATAGTGTTGGAGATGATTTAGTACAGAATTGCTGTATTGGAGGAGCAGGGCAAACATCGAATGATTTAAAGGGAAGGATGTTTCCCCTGCCAAAACGTTCCAGAACAAACATACCAAAGACCAAATTCAAACGGTGAATTAATATCCTTTATCATTCTTGCGCAGATTGCTCACCATACCGAAGGCTACAATAGCGGCCAAACTCAGACCTAAAACACCTAAAGCTGATATACCCCACCAGTGCGGTCGGGCACCAGACAAGATGATGAGGGAAGAACCGACAATCAACGATCCTACAATCACGGCTGCTACGATTTGTTTGCTGATGCGGTTCAAGGTATAGATGAGCGGGTCAATGCCCTTGTGCTCCAGATCAACCTTCACCTTTCCGCTTTTGATCTTACGGATGGTTTCTTTGAGGTCTCCAGGTAGATCCTCGAGGTAAGCGGCCATTTCAAAGGCAGAACTCATAAGACCTTTGGCAAAACGGATAGGGTTCAGCTTTTTCTTCACGGCTTTCACTAAATGCGGTTGTGCCGCGTACATGAGCTTGAGACTCGGATCAAGATGACGCACAACACCTTCCATGGCGATCATGCTTCTCGATAGCAGAAAGAAATGAGAAGGTACTTGCAGCTTATGTTTTAAGACGATGTTTCGAAGGCTGTTGATCATGGTACTCATCTCGTGGTTGTGCACCTTGGTCACCGCATAGGTATTTACAAACTCATTGAGATCGTATTCGAAACGCTTGGGATTTTCTATCACTGGATTTTCGGCCAGTTGTTGCAACGCCCGAATGATGTTGTGGATATTTCGCTGGCCGATAGCAATGAACAATGTCGCCAATTGGTCAATGTCTTTTTTCAGCACACTCCCCATCATGCCGAAATCGATAAAACAGATAACATTATCTGGAAGGATTAGGATGTTTCCGGCATGAGGGTCTGCGTGAAAGAAACCGTGGTCAAAAACTTGTTTGTAGTACAAATTGATGATTCGTTTGGCAATGACTTTACGATTCAGGTTATTGTTGTGCAGACCGTTGTAATCGGAGACTTTTATTCCGTTGATGAATTCAAGTGTGAGAACGTTTTGCGTGGTAAACTGCCTATAAACAGCCGGAACATAAATCTCAGGTGTGTCTTTGAAATCAAGACGGAATCGTTGTATGTTGACCGACTCGTTTATAAAGTCCATTTCACGCAGAATGCTTTCTTCAAAACTTTGTATCAGACCTTTGGGGTCGAATGCCTTGACAGAGGGCACACGCCTTATGAGTATATCGACCAGATCGAGCATGATCTGTATGTCTTCAATCACGGTTTGGCGTATACCAGGACGCTGGATTTTTAGAACAACTTCGTTGCCGTTCTGTAATACGGCCTTATGAACCTGAGCAATGGAAGCGGAAGCAAATGGTGTGTCGTAGAATTCCTTGAATAGAACTTCCGGAACTTGTTTTAAATCTTCACTGATCAACTGGCGCATTTGGTCGGTGGGAAAAGGGGGCACTTTGTCTTGCAGTTTTTCAAGCTCAATGATGAGTTCCTTCGGCAGAAGGTCGGGGCGATTACTGAGAAGCTGTCCGAATTTGATGAAAGTCGGGCCAAGCTCTTCGCAAACCAATCTCATTTTTTCCCACCTTGAAAGGTGAATGGCGCGGAGATACCTTCGTCTTGGTATGAGTTTCCGAAGAAAAGCCCAACGTCCTCCGTTGCCTAATCGGGAAACGTAATCATCAAAGCCGTACTTCGCTAAAACCCTTATGATCTGCCGGTATCGCCTAGCATGACGAAAGTGGCTTCTTAAAATCCTGAATAAGTCGGCCATATGTTACTGCACTACTGTTTTTTTAGCCTCTAATTTTTCAATACGCTTTTTGAGCTCATCGTACTCAGCCTTGGTGGTGATGTGCATCTTGTCCAATACCTTATGTATAGCTTCTTCAAGCTTGGCTTCAAACTCCTCTCTGGTTTCGTTGGCTTTTGCTATGATCTCTTCCAGGAGTTTCTTGCCCTCATCTTCGCTCATCTCAGATTTATCGATAAATTCCTGTACCATGGCTTCTATTTTTTGTTTACTGGCTAGAGCCAGACCAGCCGTGATGTACATCACCTTCTTTGCTAGTTCCTTGTTTTTCATGATTAAATAAAGGTTTGTTGATAAAGAGGCGATTTGCAGAAGTGTTTTTCTTTTCATGACCGTGAAATTTGGCACAAAGAAACAGGGGGCAGAACAGGTAAGGAATGATGTATGACAGGCAAGAAAGTGATATTGAGCAACGGGGTCGCAAACAGGTTTTGATTGTGCTGCCAATTTACGAATAGACTGTCCGTTTTGGGACAGATGTTATTTAACATCACATCTTCAAGATGTGATTGTGGATCTTTTGGAATTGGTTCTCACAGCTGTTATACAAAGCAATTCATCAAATCATAGCTTGAAGGCGAGGTGGCTTCGTGCGCCTTTTATAAAGCGACTCTATTTTTCCTCATCGTGGAATTCGTGAAAGATCATTTCCTTCTCTGAGCCCCGTCATGGTTTGTTATACTATGTTATTTCACTTTTACAGTGTTCAAAACTCTTAAATACACAAAAATGAAAGACAGAAAAGAATATCGCGCCAAAGCCCATCGCACAATCAATGAGTTGTTCGATAAAGTTGATGAGTTTGAAGCTCATGCCAAGCAATCTCGTGACAATCAAAAACAACGAATGAAAGATCGCATGAACGATCTGAAGACGCGAAGAGAGGCTGTGAAAACTAAATTCGAAATACTTGAGGAGGCAACGAGTGAATCCTGGGATGAGATCAAAGAAGGATTTGAAGAGGCCAAGGATGCCTTGATAAATGCGTGGGAACGTGCCATGGCAGAATTTAAGAACGAAAAGGTGTGAAAAGCAGGTGAGGGGATCAATTCTGCCAGCGAGTACATGCTGTCCTTACTGCTCTCCCTCACTTGAACCTCTTTTGATCTTGCTTCAACTAAGTCTTTCAGCACGTCAATCTGAATTCAATACGTTATTTTAGTTTGAAACTTATTTTAAACCAACTTTGAATTCTTTTTAGTGCCGGATGCAGCGCATTTTGTTTAAAGCCAACCCCAAAGGAGGATTTTACGAAACCCTCAATGTTCGCGTAAATGAATATTTCCGAAGAAGAGGCATAGACCGGCATACCAACGCAAAGGGTGTTTTCAAACTGCTTATGATGCTGGTTCTATATGCGGCATTATATGTTGTGATCCTCAGTGGTAAGATTACCGGGAGCGTATTGCTCTTATTGGTCTTTATATTTGGAGTGTGGGCAATGATCACGGCTGCATGTGTAATACATGACGCGGTTCATCGAGCATTTTCAAAGCATCAAGTGATCAACGAGTTTCTGGTTGTTTTGGTAGATCTTTTCGGGGTTAATGGTTACATATGGAGAAAAACCCACGTGGATGCACACCATAACTATACCAATTTAATCCATGAGGACCTCGACTTGATTCAAAACGGACTGGTTCGTTTTGTGCCAAACATGGAACATCGCTGGTTTCACAATTACCAACATATTTACATGCCTGTACTTTATCTGTTTACAACGGTTTTCATAGTTTTTGCACGCGACTTCAAAAATTTCACACTTAAGGAAATCGGTCGTAAACAAGTTCGTCACCCGTTGCGTGAATACCTCATTCTTTTTCTTACCAAGGCCTTCTATTTTTTCTATATACTGGTAATTCCGTTCCTTTTACTTGATCTGGAATGGTGGCAACTGGCTATTGGTTTTTTGCTCATGCATATGGGATCATCTTTCATATTTACCCTGATGCTTTTGTGCAGCCATATACAAGAGGGATCGGTGCTTATGAAACCAGATGTAATGGGCGAAGTAAATGAGTCATGGGCAGTACACGAGTTCAATGCTACCGTTGATTGCAGCCCCGATAGCAAGCTACTTACAATTTTATTTAGTGGGCTTAATCATCATGTTGCTCATCATTTATTTCCTAATGTCGCTCACATACATTTACCTGCGTTGACTAAGATTACTGTAAAAACAGCAGAAGAATTTGGATTACACTATAAATCTAATTCACTTTTTGGCCAATTCTGGTCGCATCTGAGGCTTCTTAGAAGTCAAGGTAAACAATTTTCGACCTCCTGGGGTAATGACAACCAAAGTTGAGATCATTAGCTTTCCTTTCAATGTCATACGGATAATGAGGTGTTTAAAACAGTCAATTTGGCTTATTTCCTGTTTAGTTGCCTGATAAGCCAGAATTTCCGTGAGGCGGGGAGTTCAAAGCTGAAGGGGGTCGCGGTGTATCAAAATGGTACATGACAAAACCAGGTGATTAACACATCTGAACGAGTGGTGGAAGTGGTTCAAAACACATGTTGCCGTGCTTGTATTGACCATTAAGCGTTGCGCATTAAGGAGCGCATGCTTTCGATATTCCTGTAAACATAGGTTCCAATTCCTCCAAGAATAATGACTTCACCAAGCCAGAACAGCGTCCAGTAGAATTCCGTTGGAATGTACAACCTAGTCGCATCATTTACAGCATATCGATGTTCTGTAGAAAACAGTTCTGGGAGGGTGAAACGCGGCAACATGAATTGGATGTAATCGATCATGAAAGAGGCCAACATGACCAGAGACCCTACGATCAGCAAGCTCCAGTCTAGCAGTTTTAAGTGGGTGATCTGGTAGGATCGGTTAAACCAAAACAATGCCGCTGCCAATAAGATCATTGTCAACGAAGTGATCACCGGAGCCAGCACTGGACCAACCCACGGAGTTGGAATGAGAAACAACAGGTCCCATGTAAACAAGGATTCAGGCCAATCAAGAGTAATCTTCAGGAAAACGTAGTAGAAAAGATCCCAGACAGCAAAGGAGTAAAGGAAGGCTCCAAAGCGAGTGGGAGTATTGTTACCGACCAAAATACCAATGGATAGCAGCATAGCCACTGTAGCTGCCTCTCGCCATAACTCGATGGAACCAAGGTGGCCGATTATGGGGATGATGGGAAAACTGAATCCGACCGGGTAAAATATTTCACGTAAATAAACTACAACAGCAGTCTCAAGAAACCCCATAGCGATGCTGAAGAGCGTAAGCCAGAAAAACGGTTTTAGTTGCATTAAGAGTAGGGGTGTATAAGCAGTTTAAAAATCGCTATTTTCTGAGTCGTATGCTGCAAAGACCAGAACTGGAATATCAGTGTGGCCTAAGATGTGTTTTGAAAAGCTGGGATTGACCCACTGTTCCATTAAAGAACGATGCACACCGGCAACTGAGATAAGGTTCACATGATTTGTCTTTACATAGGTTTCATAAGCTTCGTGCAGGTCGGAACATTCGCGTTGCTCAAAGGATAATCCTGCATATCGTAGCTTAGTGCGAATAGATTTCTCATAGTCTTCAAAAAACGCTGAAGGGAGCTCATGCGCAGATCCTTTTTGACGGAGGTGAAGTACGGTAATATTGGAGTTAAATGCCCTGGCAATCTTAGTAATCACTTTCAAGTGCTCAAGATCACTATCGTAAAAGTCTGTTGCAAATACAATTTCATTTAGCTCCGTAATGGCAGTTTTATCGGGCACCACCAAGAGTGGTCGCACATCAGAAGTGAATACTTTGGATGAAACGCTACCCAAGATCATTCTTCCTACGGCTCCCATTCCACGTCTTCCCATGATCACGAGATCAACGTTTATTTCAGCAGCAAGCGATTTTATCACATCAGGAGCGAATCCTTGTTTAGAAATGGGCTGAGCAAAAACAGGGTAACTATTTTCTAGTTCCCTGATTGTTTTTTCCAAGCTGTGTTCGCTCCGCTCCGCGAAATATTCTATGCCTGTGATCACGCTTAGCTCTTCCAACTCTGAGCTGGCAGGTATTTGGTTCCAGGCATGAAGTAGTATTACCTCGGCTCCGAGTGGTTTGGCTAAATGCGCAGCGTATCGGATAGCGTGTTTACTGTTTTTCGAGAAGTCAGTAGGAACAAGGAATTTCATAATCGATGTTTTTATCAAATCAAAACTCCTTTATTAATAGTGTTTTGCGAATGAGTTAAGTCACTCAATGAATTGATTGACAGCAGGAATTTTAACAGGCAAGACATTGATCGTGTTGAAGTACGATGGCATTACATTATTTTGATTGCTTCAATCTCGACCTCACAGTAAACAAGTTTCGCAAGTAATCAATTATTAAGCAACTTACATTCAAGTTAGTGTTTGGCCAAATTCGAATATAAGGATGACCTTTTTCATTCTCATTTTAGAGATGGTTATTACCCAAAACACTACATCATATAGTTTGGAGGATGTTGTTTCTATTCTCAATGGGTGGTCAGACGGAAATACAGGAAACAAAAAACGCCTCCAATTGGAAGCGTTTTTTACTTGCGGAGAGAGGGGGATTCGAACCCCCGGTACGATTTCTCGCACGCATGTTTAGCA
>JBBDRU010000301.1:0-13358 GCA_040905305.1 Salibacteraceae bacterium
ACCAAAGGGAGCGTCTCGAAGTGCGACAAGGCGGGGTCAAAAAAGAACACATTTCATTGGCTTAATATTCAACTTTGGCATGACCCAAAGCATCCCCGCTATTGCTGCGAAGGTTTCGGAAACTTCCAATGAACATTGCTGCAAGATTTCAAGACTGAGCACAAGGCATGAAAAGAGCGTTGAACGGCCTGGGTAATAGAAGCGGGGTACCCACAGCATGCGGTGTCCGTAAAATTTTCCCCGGGAAGTGAGGCAGAAGGCCGAACGGCTGGAAAATTTAGGACACAAATGCACTGTGGGTCGCTGAGTTTACCTAAGCCTTGAATTTTACTCCACTTTTTTTCAAGAAAAAGTGGAAGTGAAAAATATAATCTTTGGACTTTTCTTGCCCCAGTACACTCACTCTGGCTCCAGTCGTTCTCCCTGCCCATCCGCAGGCGGGGACACGATCGGTGGCCGTTTTGCCAGACTTAAGCTTTTTCAAACGATCACTCGAACCCGATAGCAGGGGGGTGTTTTATTCGCTCTCATACCTATCATTCACGCTGCTTTGTGTTGTGGTTTTTATAAGTTAAAATACTTCATCGAGGTGCTAAATTAAACGAGGCTGATAATCGAAATTGGCTAAAGTTGTATTCCTTTTTAAGCTTTGATGTATGCTCATGCGGAAATAGTTGAATCGATTTTTCATATTCCTTGAGCTAAATACGTATGTTCGTAAAGTTTCTTCTAAAGATACTATTATGAGATCATTGTGGTTGTTTTCTTTGTTTTTCTCTCTTGCTATAATTTCTTGTGATAAATGCAAAGATGTTGAGTGCATGAATAATGGTGCTTGTGATGAGGGTACTTGTCTATGTCCGACCGGTTTTTCGGGTACTTCATGTGAAATAGAGGATAAATGCACGACTAATGATGTTGAATGTTTAAATGGTGGTGAATGCCAAAATGGTGAATGCGACTGTCCTGAGTGGTATGAAGGGGATGATTGTGGTATAAAAACACTTGAACAGAATGTTGGTCTTTATTCTGGCAGTTATAGTTGTTCAAGTCAGTGGTCATATATTTTCAAACTTGAGCATTCCGCGAAGGATGGTGAAATGTTGATTATTGATCAAAATAGTGGTGCTAATTCTTATGAAAATGACGAGTTCATAGCTGTCTTTACATCGGTTTCGAATTTCGATGTGCCGCTTACCAGTGTAGATCATTGGAACAATGATGCATTATTTGTTGAAGGTGAGGGGAGCATCAAGAATTACGAGCTAATATTTACGGTTACTTACACGAACAGCACTCAGGGAACCTCAACCACATGTAACTTCATCAGTAATTAATTGATTTCAAAAATCGATAACTCCATGGTTGATTTGATGAACCATTCACCCGAATGAAAAGAATCAATGTTTGTTTTGTTTTCGATTACTGGATTTGATCTAAAGGTCTCTAAAAGCATGTGGCTTGGACGGTAATGCATAGAGCAAGCACGTTCTATGGGTTGTAGTGAACATTTAAATCTACCTTTCCATTTGGTAAATATTGCTTGATGAGCTGATCAACAATATCGCAATCTTCATAATATTCACAGTTTTTGAGCATGTAGTAGCAGGCGTCTAGGTAAACTTGTTCGTGAAACGGAATGTTGTTGGTAGCACATTTTTGTATCAATGATAACGACCACTCCGGAGTATTTCTGAATGCCTGTATGGTCAAGTACATTTTTCGTTCTTTGATGTGGGGAAGCATATGGTCTAGGCTGTCCTTGGCCAGACGTTCCCCTAAAAGCTTATATGATTCGGTGCCACCCGTTGAATCGGCTTTTAAGAATGATTTGAACGCCAAGCGCCAATCACCTTCATTGTAGCGTAATATTGCGATGTTGAGCCAGGCCGATTGGTAACTTGGCGTAAATTCTACCGCTCGTTCTAGGCAATCAAATGCATGGTTGATTTGATCCTTTTGAATTGCACATAAGGCCATACTGTTCCATGTTTCAGGGTGGTGTGGGTTGATTGTAAGACTTTGCTCAAACGATGCGCAGGCTTGTTCAAATTGTGAAGATTGATATTGAATTTGACCTATATGATGAATAATCGGAGTGGAAGAAGCATCGATAGAAAGTACGGGGCTTCTCGCATGCTCCATTTCGCTTAAAGAACGTGTCCAATTTTGCTGAGAACCAGCCTTTCTACCTTCAAAATAGTGCAACTCAGAGATCATCCTCCAGCCAAAGACCAAAACAATGATGGTTGTCGTGATGAAAGAAACTGTAGTGGTTGATTTTGAGTATTTTACATGGTTAGCGCTTGGGGAGTTGATCACTATGGCCGCAATAAGAGTTCCCTGAAGCAACATAAACTCAGCACGTTCTATCGGAAACCCTGTGAGAGAAGTAATGATAAAGCCTATCCAGGCCATGAGTAGCGCGGTGTTGATGCTGTTTTTACTTTTCAGCCAATTTTTAATTGAGCGCTGTGCAACCCATATATGCAGACTGAGGTACAACAGACCGTTAACTATGCCTGATTCAGACAATACCCACAAATAATCGTTGTGCGGACGTTGATAGAAAAGGCTGGCATTTTCGCTTAACATGCCTTCCTGTGAAAATTGCATGATCGCCACCTTCCACATCCCTGACCCAACACCAAGCCAGGGGCTTTGGGTCCATAATATAAAGCTTCGCTTTGCCAGTAGCCACCTGTCGCGCGTGGTTCCTTCAGAAAGATCAAATGCTGTTTCGAATTGATGGATCAGAGTATAAAACTCATCAACCAATAAAACCGTTAGAATCAAGGCTGAGAAACCAACCAGAATTACCGATATAGCACGATTTCGCCACCTCGGATCATAGAAGATGTCCTTTCCATAAAAAAGGATGGTTATGACCACAAAGAGGGCAATGCTAAACCAAGCTGTGCGGTTGAGCAGGGCAACGGCCAAAAATAAACCCAAGAACAATGATGCCATCCCAAGATAGCGCCACCATTTTCTTTCATTTAATACGCTTAATGCGGCCAATGGCATTAAAACAACCACAAACTGCGCAAGCAGATTTCTGTGGCCAAGAGAAGCAGATACATCGTAAGTGCCGTTGTGTGTGAGTGTAAATCCGTCTAACGCGGTTACCCATTCTGCCAGCCCCCAGCATCCCACAATTGCTAAAATGATTGACGCAATTCGGGGAACAGCTTGATTGAATTGTTCTTTGCTAAACATGGTGAGCATCATCCAAACCCAACTGAACATCAGCACCCATTTAAACCATGTCATAAATCCATCAGCTGCGTTTGCGGAAAATATTGTTGATGGTGTCAGGAAAACGATGAATAAAATGAAAAACCACCCTAGATTCAACGCGCTCGATGGAAGGTTTTTCAGCTTTTGAAGAAAAGGGTAGATTAAAGTTAACACAGCTAAAGCCAACCATTTTGGATAAAGTGCCGGGTCATGAACCCAGGGTAGATAAACAACCACTGCAGTGAGCCAAATTGTGACCAGCCATGTTTTGTTTTGCTTTAACTTTTTAGCGAAAATCATCCTGCAATATAATTCATGAACACCAAAACAATAAACGCCTGAATAATGACCAAGTTCTCTGAATGGTCATTGTTTCAATGTTGAAAGTTGTGCAAAAGGTAAAAACAGACTAAAGAAATGCCGTTATGAAATTCCTTCATTTTATTGGAACATTTATCCCACTTAATCTATTTCAGTTTTTGATTGTTGCTGTGTCGGTTTGCATCCCGGGTGGTTTTCTTTTCAAGGTTTTTCTCAAAGGCTTCGGTTAGGTCAACTCCGGTTTGATTAGCAAGACAGATCAGCACAAATAAAACGTCTGCCATTTCATCACCAAGGTCTTTCCCTTTGTCGCTTTCTTTCTCACTTTGTTCACCGTATCTGCGGGCTATTATGCTTGCCAATTCGCCCACTTCTTCAGTCAGTATGGCTGTATTCGTAAGTTCATTAAAGTAACGTATTCCTATAGTGTTGATCCAATCGTCAACTTTTTTTTGAGCACCTGAAAAGGAAATAGATTGCTTCATTGTATCGAATTATTTAGGTTCATATCGCAACGCTTCTGCAACATTTTTTGCGATGGTTTTTCTACCTGTATCAAAGTAGTGTTCTGTTGGAAAATTTTTATCCGTAAAGTGCTCTGCTCCCAATACTTCTAGATTGTTTACCACTGTAAATCCTTTGTTTTCATAGCGCTCAACCAACCATTTAGCGTTTCTTTTCATTAAAGAGGTAAGGTCTGTCCCAATCAATGAGTCTGCCGTTTCCATATTCTCTGCCAATAAGTTGAATGTTATTTGAAAACCTCTTTCGTTTGCTAGGTTGCAGATGGCGTCAAAATCTTTCACCCTCGGGTTTTGCTCATCGATCACAAAACCGAATTGCTTAATATACTGGTCCGCCAATTGTCTTTTTGGATTGCGCCAGTCTCCCCACTTTTCAACTGCACACCAACTGGTAACCGTGTTTTTGGGAGCTTCAAACGGCAGTTGGTCATGATTCCAATGCACTTTCACCAATTCCTGACGCTCTACAGTTGACTTTTGATCATACGCGTTTAGACTCACTAGAAACCGATTGAAAAGTACGGGTCTTTTATTATAAAATACTGAGGATTGGCTCAATGCAGATTCTAGATCAGAATTGATCCAGCTGGGGCCAAACGAACGTAAATTCATCGTAATGATAAACCTTTTTGCTTCGGCATTTTCAGGCAGCATTTCTAATAAAGCTAAATACATTGCAGCATGAGATGCAGGTTTGTTGACGGCATCAAACCGAAGGTTTGGATAGTGATCTGCTATGAATTGGCTGATCTTGCGTGGATCTTTTTCTTCAATGTTTTCTGGAGGAAAGTTACTGGAGGCTGAAAAATAAATCACATCGCAGTTTTTTATCTTGTGCAGTTGGAGGTATTGATCGGCATGTTTTTCTGCAAAAACGAGGAGTGCATGGTGTTTGTATAGTTGATTCAACAGGAAGAATACAATGAGTGCAACTATGATTTTTTTAATCACCTTCATCAGAATTGAAAATATATAAATGGATGATTACTGATTCCCGCAAACCCGAATATGCAAAACACAAGAAAGGCGTAAACCACCCACCGAATTACCAATGATTTTTGATCCAACCACGTGCTGATACTGCGGTTTCTAAAGTGTAGATCACTTAGGATAAACAGTCCGATTAAGCTGATGTGGATTGGTTCAAAGGTCAAGTCAACACCATTTCCAGTATTGTTCAACATACTCATAATGTAGCCAGCGGCATGCGCTAGGCTTTCACTTCGAAAGAATATCCACGCTGTAAATACGATGGTCATCGTGGCAATCCACTTTGGAAAATTGAGCCAATTGGCGGTGTTTTTGCTGATAAAGAAGCGTTCGAGGAGGTAGGCTAAACCATGCATAGCACCCCAGATGACAAAGGTCCAATTTGCTCCATGCCACAGGCCGCTCACAAGAAACACTATCATGATGTTCAATGCTAGTTTTAGTTGATTTACGCGGCTTCCACCCAGAGGAATAAAAAGGTAATCTCGAAACCACATGGAAAGAGAAATATGCCATCTTGCCCAAAATTCCCTAATTGAAATACTGGTGTAGGGCGCGTTAAAATTGTCCATCAATTTCACATTAAAAAGTCTAGCGGTGCCTATAGCGATCAGTGAATATCCATGAAAATCGCTGTAAATCTGCAATCCGAATAAAATGGCTCCGAAAGCAAGTTGTGTGCTGTTGGCTGCCGAGGGTTCGTTAAAGATAACATCGACTATTGGGCTTATGTTATCCGCGATACACATCTTAATGAACAAACCATACAGAATTTGTCTTCCCCCATGCTGAAGGTTTTGGTAATTCCATTTTGATGGTGAAAAAAGTTGATGATGAAGGCTTGAAAAACGCTCAATTGGCCCGGCAACCAGTTGGGGGAAATAACTTACGAATAGTGCAAATTTTAGCGGGTTATTTTCAGGTTGGGAGCGACCATAATAAACATCAATGGTGTAGCCAATGGTTTGAAAGGTGTAGAAAGAAATACCCACTGGAAGCGCGAAGTTCCAAAAACTTTTGAAACGTTCAATTTGGGCTAAATCAATTGCTGCCGCAGGGTGTAAAACGTCTTCCATAAACCAACCGGCATATTTGAAGAACATCAAAAGACCAATATTGGTGATTAAACTGACCGAGAGTCCAATGCGTTTTTTTACCTGTGATTTGTTCCGGTGTATGTATTGAGCCGCCAAAAAATCAACGGTTGTGCTTATGACGATCAAACTCAGGTATTCGATCTTCCAATAACCATAGAAAAAGTAACTGGCTGCCAGCATAAGCAGCCACCGCCAACGATGAGGCAGCAGGTAGTAAGATATCACCAACAGCGGTAAGAAAATCAGAAATGGCAACGAATTAAAAAGCACGGTTTACTCTTTGTTTTTAGTGTCGATAACTAGGGTTACCGGTCCATCGTTGATCAAATGTACATCCATGTGTTCGCCAAACACACCCGTCTTTGTTTCTTTTCCGGTCAAGGTTTCCAATTCTCTGCAAAACCCTTCATAAAGTGTGGTGGCCATTTCAGGATTTGCGGCTCTTATAAAGCTAGGTCGAGTCCCTTTTTTGTACTTGGCATGCAGTGTAAATTGACTCACCACAGCAATGGATCCATCTACCTGCTCAATGTTTAGGTTCATCTGTTTTTCATGGTCATTAAAAATTCTAAGAGAGATCACTTTTTTTGCAAGCCATTTAACATCCTCTGAGGTGTCTTCGGCTCCAATTCCCAGTAAAATGAGAAAGCCTTTATCGATGCGGCCGACCTCTTTTTCGTTAACTACAATGAAGGTTTCATGAACTCGCTGAACAACTGCTCTCATTTTTTCATCGCTTTTAATTCTTCAAAGAAATAGCAATAATTTTCATACCTAAACCAGGGAAGTTCGCCTTCCTCATAGGCTGGTTTGACTGAGCAACCGGGCTCATTTAAGTGTAGGCAATTATGAAATCTACAATGTTCACTTAGTCTAACCATCTCAGGGAAATAAAACTTCAATTCTTCGGGTTCCATATCGATTAGCCCAAAACTTCGTAATCCGGGAGTGTCAATAATGAAGGTGTCTTCATTTACTTCAAACATTTCAGCAAACGTGGTGGTGTGTTGGCCTTTCTCGTTAAATTCTGAAATATCGGTGACCCGTGCGTTAATGCCTGGGCAAATCGCATTGAGTAATGAGCTTTTTCCTACTCCACTGTGCCCTGTGAATAGGGTTGTTTTGCTATGGATTTTGTCTTTAAGTTCTTTTATTCCTTGCTCTTTTAGCGCTGAAACCGTCACTGATTCGTAGCCGACTTTTCGATAAGCTTCGCCCAATTCTTCCAGATAGGCGGTTTCGTTTTCGGTGAGTAAATCACATTTATTAAAAACGATCATTGCGGGAATGTTATAGGCTTCAGCGGTTACCAAAAACCGATCAACAAATCCGAATTTTATTTTAGGTTCCTTCAAGGCAGTCACTAAAATCGCTAAATCCAAATTCGCGGCAATGATGTGCGTTTGCTTCGAGAGGTTGGTTGATTTTCGAATGATGTAGTTCTTGCGTTCAGCAACCGAGGTGATGTTGTAATCTTCACCAACGTAGTCGATTTCAACCGTATCACCAACGGTCACCGGATTGGTGTTTTTAATGCCTGTAGTTCTTAATTTGCCCCGCACCCGGGCAGAAATTATTTCTTTGGTATCAAGTTTAATTTTATACCAACTTCCTGTACTTTTTATGACAACGCCTCTCATGTGTATTTAATTAACAATAGCATTGTTGAAAACCATGATTATTCTGTTGAAAACTCCGTTAATAACTCGATAATTTTGCACTAAAGCTTTAATTGTGATGCAAAGTAACATTCTTGTTTCTTTATTCTTGATCGGAAATTTTTTTGTGTTGGCAGCACAGTCCCAACCCGCTGAGCCGCGAATGTCAAAAGATGACTACATCAAAAACTTCAGTGAGCAAGCTGTCAGAGAGATGCATGCCAGTGGTGTGCCGGCTAGCATTACTCTAGCTCAGGGCATGTTAGAGAGTGATTATGGCAACAGCCCGTTGGCAAAATATGCTAAGAATCACTTCGGAATAAAATGCCACAAAGGTTGGGAAGGCCCAACTTTTATTCAGGACGATGACGAAAAAAACGAGTGTTTTAGAAAGTATTATTCAGCGTATGATTCTTACCGTGACCACAGCGAATTCTTAACCGGACGTGAGCGATACTCAGAATTGTTTGAGTTGAAAACCACCGATTACAAGGGTTGGGCAAAAGGATTGAAAAAAGCAGGGTACGCCACGAATCCTAAGTACGCAGATTTACTGATCAGAATAATTGAAGACAATGATCTTCATGAGTTTGACAGAGTTGTAAAACTTCCAGAAAATGAGGATGTGACCTCAGTCAGGCAAAAGCGCGAAATCGATCCTGATTTTGAAGAAGTGCCACAAGTAATGGCAGTTAGCAGGGTAGAGGTAAGCGATAACCAGATCAAGTATGTTTTGGCAGAACGAGGTGAAACTCCTAAATCCATTGCCGATAAATATGATATGGGGAAATGGCAGATTCTTAAGTACAATGATATCGATGAGAATACACGGTTTTTGCCAGGTGAAATTGTTTACTTGCAGCCCAAGCGCAACAATGCCAGTGAGAAATTTCATACTGTAGAACAAGGTGAAAGCCTACGTGATATTTCACAGCAATACGGTGTGAAAATAAAGCGGTTGGTTAAAATGAATGATTTTTCAATAGGGTATATGCCCAAGCCGGGTGAAAAGATCAAGTTGAGCAAAGTGGGGCCACTGCGGGCTTTCTTTTTTGGTCGGTAATCTCCTATTCAAAAAGCTTGTAGGCATTCAGTATTTGCTTTCCGTCTCCAATTATCAAGGCAGTGCCGCTGTTATTGCTCAAATTCACAACCACTGCTTTTCCGCTTCCAGTCACGGGCATTTTGTCGAGCAGCCTTCCCTCTAAATTGAGCAGGTAAAAATTATCAGATTCCGAACTGTTGAGCCCAACCCATTTTCTGTTTTGATAAAATATGGGCTGCAAATCCGGAGCAATTGATTCTGGCATTAAAAAGTCAAGCGTTACATCTCTGTGCTCATCCAGCGCGATGATGCGGTCTTGTTTGGAAGATATATATTGGTAAGACCTGTTTTCAGTAACTTTTAGTCCAACGTCTCCTCCAAGGGGTAAAATGTTATCTTTTTGTGCTTTTCCGCTCAATGGATAAAGGTGAATATTACCGATTGTGTCATAGCCAGTAAACATTGTTTCAGCTAAACTACGACCTTTGGTAAGTTGTAGCCTTTTTACCAAGCTATCGGTTGCAATACTGCTCAACCGGGTTTGTCCGGTGCGGTCAAACACCTGGATTGCATGGTCATTGTTTGGAGCGATCAAATAGTCTTTTCCGTTGTGGTAAACATATTCAACGCTAGAGGCCAACCCTTTTGAAATGGTAGGCTCATTCCAACCTTTTACAAAGTTTCCCTCTGGATCAACGTTTTTCAATTTTTCGCCATCAGCGTATATGAAACGGTAATCACTTTTACCAGAATACTTAACACATAGGGGTTCCACTTTGGTTTTAGCACCTATCCGAACCGGAAACCCAGATATATTTTTGCCGTTTCGATCTATGAAATAGAGCTTGTCTGTCGTGCAAAAAACCAATTGCAGTTTGTTATTCGAGAACGCATCTATTACTTGAATATCGCCCTTAATAATGCCGCTGAGTTTTTTCTCCCAAAGCACTTTCCCATCCTTGTTGATCAAGTAAAGTTCGTGCCCGGCATCTTCAATAAGAAACTCAGGTTCGTTGGTGTAGTGGTTTTTAAACAACCAGGGTCCCGCAGCAATCAAGGTGTCTAATCTAACATTCCAAGCAAGTGGTGCTAAGTCTTTAATTTCTTTGTGATGAAGGATGGAAACCGAATGAAATGCCTTGGATGAAACCTCAGTAAACTGCTGAAAAATAATGGCATTGATAGAATCCGGTGTTGAAATAGTTCTGATGTAAGGGTTGTCGATCTCCAATAACTCCGGCCTAACAAAAAGGGTGAACTCCGCTTCTGAAACACGGTTTTCCAGCGGTGTAAAATGGGGCGAAGTTGTTAATTTATCATCAGCCAGAAAGTCGTCAATCAACTTTGATAATTGTTCGAAATTAGCGGCAAAGACAACAGTGCGATCGCTTAACTTAGCAGCAAATGCATTATTAGACCACACTAGTTCGTAGCCGAAAGGTTTTAAATCCATTGGTCCAATGGTCATAGGTACGTCCTGATACACCTCGTTAAAGGAAAAGGATATTTGCGATTCATCTTGATACTCTACAAATACAAACAAGTTATTGTCTTGTGAAGTGTCGCTGATTATGTATGGTGCATAGGTCATTGCAATGGCAGTGCTATCATTTACTTCAATAGCGGAAATGGCACTCAAACTGGGCATGTACCGCATTAAAATGCTTGCGTTTACAGATTTGGTTGGGGTGTTTTTGGATTTGTCATTTGCTGAATTGCTTATTCCATTTAAGTTAAAAACGCCATTTACATCATCACTCTCAACCATAAGCCAGTCAGTTTCATTGAAACGCTCAATGAGTAATGTCTTAATCAATGGAGCATAATTATGAAAGGCAGCTTCGAGCATAAACTTTGGCTTGATCAGAAAGTGCAATCCTGGATCGTCATTGCCTTGTCGAAAATCTTCAAGTTCCGATAAATCTAAATATGATGCATCCGTTTTTTTTTCTGCAAAAAGGTAGTAGTCGTCTATTTGTTGTTGAAGCTTGAAATCAAAGCTTAATTTCTTATGAACCTTTTCGGATCTGGAAATAATCCCAATGTTTTTTTCATGTGGTTCACCAAAAAGAAATAGCACATAATCTTGATCTGTTTGAAGTAATGTTACTGCTGATATTAATTCTTCAAAAAACACCAGGGCTTTCCAACCACTTGCAGAATGGGTGATTTGCTCGAAATCTTTTCTGTGATTCAAGTCCATCACCATCCATGCATCATGTGGAATAAGTGTGTAAGGGTCTGTTTTGTTTTCCGGCAAAATACGAGGATACCAAAACCATGCAATGGTTCCCAAAACCACTATTGCCAATGTTATTAAGATCCATCTCATGGAGCAAAACTAAGCTTGTGTTCTTTAGCAGTCACTGTTTAACGTTTTTTGTTCTTAGAATTGAGTGTTAATCTGAAAATGTGAGCTCAAGTTGATCTGGTAAAAGTTTATAGCTTTTGCGATGATATTGTGTTATTCCGAATGACCTTATAGCATTTCTATGAGCGCGTGTTGGGTATCCAACGTTTTTGTTCCAGCCGAATTCTGGATGTTCATGATGAATCATGCGCATGTATTCGTCTCTGTATGTTTTCGCTAGAATTGAGGACGCAGCGATGGACGCGTTTTTTTGGTCTCCTTTAACTATGCAAGTAAAGGGAATATTGAGGTTTGATTTAAATCGATTGCCATCGATGAGCAAATGTTCAGGAGTTACATCCAAATGACTTACTGCGCGCTCCATTGCTTTGAACGATGCGTTTAAGATATTAATGCGGTCAATGATGACAGGTGATACAAAACTAACGCTCCAGCTCAGGGCGTTTTTAGTGATTTCATGAAGCATTAAATGTCTGTTTTTCTCTGTAAGAAGCTTTGAGTCGTAAAGATTTTTATGCTGAAAATCACAAGGCAAAATCACTGCTGCAGCCACTACAGGTCCTGCAAGGCAACCACGACCTACTTCATCGCAGCCGGCTTCGAGTCGAGTGGGGTTGATGCGCGGTTTTAGCATGAGGCCAAAATACTGAAAACAAAAAATCCCCGACAAGCGGGGATATACTATTTATCTGCATTTAATTTAGCGCTTGGCTCCAATGCTCACTTTCATGGTAAACTTGTCATAGATTGCCTTGTCTCCGAGGTCGTCAAAAAAACTTGTTGAACCATACCTAACATTGTATCTTGACCGATCGATGACCATTTCGCCATAGGCGGCAAATTTCCCTTCTTTTATTTCAACTTTTGCCGGAAAGCTTATCGGGTGAGTGGTGCCCTTGATGGTTAAGTCTCCTGTGATTTTAGTATTGAATTCACTATCATCCTTCAAAGATGAAACTTGCGTGATTTTAAAAGATGCTGTTTTGTGTTTTTCTACGTCAAAAAAGTCGGGGGATTTGAGGTGACCCTCTAATTTTCCTTTGTATTCTCCTTCGAGGTCAGTAACGACAATGGATGTCATGTCAACATTAAAACTACCTCCTTTCAGTTTGTTCCCTTCAATTTCAATAATGCCGTCTTTAAGAGAAACCACGACATTGTGTTTTCCGGTTACTTTTTCTGCATACCATTCAATCGTGCTGGCTTCCGGCTTGATTTTTAATTTTTCAATGACTTCAATTGGGCTAAAAGCCATCATCACCGTTCCTGAAACCAAAGTGATGAGAAGTGTATTTAATTTCATAATGAAGTTGTTTTAACTGTTTCTGCAAAAATATGTAGATACATATAATGTCAAGACATGGGATTGTTAAATTTTGTAAGTCCGTTATTTTTGGATAAAATTAAGGAACATGGCACTGACTGAAACAACAGATAAACCATTAGGTTTTGAAGCTCCTGAATTTAAACTTCAAGACGTGGTAAGCGGATCAATGGTGGGGCTCAATGAACTTCGTGGCTCAAAAGCTACCGTGGTGATGTTCATCTGCAATCATTGTCCTTATGTGGTTCACGTGAGGGAGAAGCTCATCGAACTGGCTAGAAATTACATGGCAAAAGGTGTCGGATTCATAGCCATCAGCAGTAATGATGTTGTTCGATATCCTGATGACTCACCTCAAAAGATGAAAGATTTGGCCCTGGAATTGGATTTTCCATTTGCCTACTTATTTGATGAAACACAAACAGTGGCAAGAGCATATGATGCAGTTTGTACACCTGATTTTAGTGTTTTTGATTCGGATTTAAAGTGTGTTTACCGAGGCCGGATGGATGATAGTACACCGGGAAATGGCAAGCCGGTTACAGGTCACGATTTATCTGCTTGCTTAGATGCACTTATCGCAGGCAAACAACTGAAGGAGAAACAATACCCCAGTATGGGCTGCAGTATTAAATGGAAGAAGTAAAGCACTCTTGATTTACACCATGATCCTGTTTGCCATGGGTTTTAACCCGATAAAGATTCGAGTCATCTAATTCGTGCGGTTTCAAATGGAGTAGCGCTATACATTTTATTATTTTTGACTCCCATAGAATTATGCGGTATTA
>JBBDRU010000301.1:13458-17988 GCA_040905305.1 Salibacteraceae bacterium
GAAACAGATGAAGTTCCATATGCTCTGATCAATCAGATCAACCTCTATTTAGCAAATCGCCCGGAAGATATTCCGGTGGTGATACCTGAAAACATGTTTATCGGGTCTGTGGCGGATGAAGTTCCTGCCTCACAACTCTATCCTACATGGGTGAATACTAACCCTAATCCATATCCCTGGAATCTCGGTTCGGAGGATACTTCGCTGTCTATATTATTGACCGATCATGAGTATCTTGGTGAGTTTTATATGCCGGTTGAGAATGTGATGACCTCAACATTTGGATGGCGTGACGGACGCATGCACAACGGTGTTGATATTGATCTGGAAGTATGGGATCCAGTGATTTCTATGTTTTCCGGGGTCGTTCGTGTTGCCCGTTATTATGGCGGATATGGCCGGGTGGTCGTGGTGAGGCATTATAACGGTTTGGAAACTGTTTATGCGCATTTGCATCGGTTTAAGGTAAAAGAAGGAGACCGCATTGATGGCGGACAAGTCGTTGGGCTTGGTGGTAGTTCAGGTCACAGTACCGGCAGTCATTTGCATTTTGAGGTGCGGTTCAAAGGCAAACCGATTAATCCGTTAAGTTTCATTTCGTTTGAAGAGAAGGCGCTGGTAAACGATACGCTGATGCTTAAAAGAACAAAGAACGGTTATGTTTCTTATCCAAAAGGCGTTTTGGTGCACACAGTAAAGCGCGGTGATAACTTGTTTGAAATAGCTCAAGCTTACGGAACTACAACCTACAAGATTGCCGAATTGAATGGCATAAGAAGAAACGATTATTTATATGTTGGTCAGCGATTGCGGGTGATATGATGGACTTCGAAGAACAATTTAACTTTACCAACAAGCAAAGGCATCCCACAAATGATCGCATTGTGGTTTATCGGTTTTTGAACAGAGAACAAGCTGATACTTTCACTGAACTTTTAGTTGATGCGGGAATTGATTTTGAGGCGCAGATTGATGAAGAACACGACAAAAAGCCCACTTATTTTGGGATTAAAAAGGCTAGAGAGCGTGAAACGGATCGACTGAATTATTTAGCCATTGGCAGGCACAGAGACAAGTTTATCGCTGCAGCTCCGATGCGATGGATTGTTATTGGAATATCGGTTGTTGTTTTGTTTTTGGCTTTTCTAGGCGCATTTTTGAGCAACTAGACCATGCTCATCAGCCATTGGCTCATTTTAATTATCGCAATAGGAAAACTATCGACATTTTTGAAGTATGAAATGGTGGCTATTGATATTTAGCGTTTTGTTTGCTGTAAAAGTTTTGGCTCAGGAGCGGGTAACCACCTTTGGTGTTCAATTTAAGCCGATTGTTCCTAGCAATCTTTTTGATGCAGGTTCTGGTCTTTTGAGTCAAAATGGTATTGATTACACCATAGATCAAAGAGTTGGATATTCCTTTGGCGGTGTTATGCGTTTTGGGATTACCAAATGGTTGTCCATTGAGTCAGGAATCAGCTATGTCAGAAGAAACTTTTCGGCAAGTGTAAATCATGCTGAACTCGGTTTTACTGACACTACTAGCTATCGAATCATTGGCTATGAAATTCCGGTTTCCGGACTTGTATTCGTCCAACTGTCCGATGAAATCTTTATGAATGCCGCATTTGGCGTGGCATTAGACATGTTTCCTTCAGACGTGGCCAGTGGTGATGTGGACGAGTTTTATCAACTCAGTCAGCGTAGAGGGTTTGGGAAGGAAAACAGTTTTTTTGAGTGGACTAAAATCGGCCTTGTTGCAAATATTGGCTTTGAATACCGCACCAAAGAATCAGGTTACTTCTATATCGGTGGATCTTACCACCGTCCGTTTTCGCCTATTTACGATACCCAGATATCCTATACTTATGACAACAAACTCGATCAAGGCGTGGTTCCGATTACGGGAAACTACCTAACGATAGATTTTAAATACTTTTTTCACGAAGAGCCAAAGGAAAAGAAGGTGGAGAGAGATCCTGAGACGATGCCCAGTTGGATGAAAAAATGATCAGATTGGGGTGTTTCGATAGTGCCCCCAAAGAAGTAAAATATCGCTTACATAATTCACCGGTTCTGATCCCCGACAATAACCGTGTTTCACCACTTCATCATTGTAATACTGCGGCTGAGATTTTAGTTCGAGATAGGTTGCCACGTTGCTCCAGGCATGTCGGTCTAAATCGTTTTTTTCGGCCAGCCTGCAAGCGTCCAGCACATGTCCAAGACCAACATTATATGAAGCCAGAATAAATGGTGTTGCCAATAGTGAATCATTGATGTGTTGAAGCCAATAATCTTGGAGGGTTACAATAAAACTCACTCCAGCGTGAATGTTTTGAACTGGGTCTTGAATACTATCTGCTCCAAAGCGTTTGGCAGTAGCAGGTATTAATTGCATCAACCCGCTCGCTCCGCTCCATGATTCTGCATCTGCCTGAAAACGAGATTCCTCATAAATCATGGCAGCTAGAAGTTTCCAATCCCACTGGATACGCTTGGCTTCTTGCTTGATTAAATCGTCATAAGGAGAAATCTTACTTCCCTTCAACGAAGAATACTCGCTCAATACACGAGCTTTTTGCTGGGTGCGTGCTTTGAAGTATTTAAGATGAATCACCGCAAAAGCCTCTGTTTTTTTAAAATCTTCCAACCAGCTATTCAAGGTGTCTAACAATTGCGGACTATTGATTCGGCATGCCCACGCTACGTTTTGCTGAAAGCTAAGTGGAGTCTTGATATCAATGTTAGGAAAATAGGCCTTATTTAAGGCTGCCATGTTTTCATCTGCAACGGTGTATTGAATTTCGCGTTCAGAAACCATTTCGATCAACTTTTCTGTGCCTATGCCATCAGCAAATTTGATGTTTACGATTCCACCGATTTCATCCATCAGATTGATCAATCGAGTGTAAAATGAGCTGTGCCTGCGCACATGAATGTCTTTTCCTATCAATTTTACTGGGTTTCGGATCAATTGACTTTCCAACTCATCCTGGTTATACGTCCACCATTTTTCAGGAAGACGCTGCACCAACACCTGTCGCGTTTGCAAAATGGACTTGGTAAATAAGACTTCTTTTTTACGGTGATTGGTTACAGTGAAGTTTGCAGCGATTAAATCACCTTTCTGCTCATCAAGTTGCCGGATAATGTCATCCATATTTTCTATCGGATGCATGATCAGGTTCACACCTATGTGCTCGCTGAATCGATCGAGTAATTCAAATTCGAAGCCCATGGGCACTCCTTTGTAAATAAAATAGCTGCTGCTGCTGAAGTCTGTTAGTGCGTGTAATTCTCCTGATTCCAGAATCTCTGTCAGATCTCGTTTTGGTAGCTCTGATGCTCTGCTTTCAAGTTGTTGTCTCCGCTCGGCATTTCCTGAACATGCATTGAAAACGGTAATAATTATAAGAAAAGTAAGTATTCTGATCAGCACATCAGAAATATACGAAAAATTTAGGCATTGGTTTAGGTAAGTCTTACGAAACCATAGAATGCCAACCATATCGCAATGAGAATCAATAAAATGTATCCTGCGCCTTTATAATAGTGCTTAGATAATTTAGCGTCTTTGCGGTATGCCCAAATCAAATAGATGATAAAAGCAGCAGCGAAAATGGACGCGAAAACAATTCTTCCTGGTGTAAACATGGTGCAAAACTGCAATTAAAACATATATCTCGCTCAATAGTTTTTCAAGTCGTTAGAGCTTGTTACATTCGGAAACTATTTTTAAAACATCATGGCAAAAACAGATAAAACAAAAAAGGCAACAGCACAGCCTGAAAAAGTGCTTAATGACAAGTCGATGAAGTTTTTGGAGCAATACCTTAATAATGCTTCACCAACGGGGTTTGAATCGGAAGGACAAAAGATTTGGCTCGATTACATCAAACCATACATCGATGAATATACCGTTGATACCTACGGAACCGTTGTTGGTGTTATTAATCCAAAAGCACCTTATAAAGTAGTGATTGAAGCGCATGCTGATGAGATTTCATGGTATGTCCACTACATCGATGACAAAGGATTTATCTATGTGAAACGCAACGGTGGTTCTGATCATCAAATCGCACCTTCCAAGCGTGTCAATATTCATACCGATAAAGGTATTGTTAAGGCTGTTTTTGGTTGGCCCGCAATTCACACGAGAAAAGCTAACAAGGAAGAAACACCGTCAGCAGATAATATCTTTCTCGATTGTGGTGCCAGAAGTAAAGACGAAGTTGAGAAAATGGGCGTTCATGTGGGCTGCGTTGTTACCTATCCTGATGAATTCATGATTCTTAACAAAGACCACTTTGTTGGTCGTGCATTGGATAATCGCATGGGCGGATTTATGATCGCAGAAGTTGCCCGTTTGCTCAAGGAACATAAGCTAACCCTTCCTTTTGGTCTATATATCGTTAACGCAGTGCAGGAGGAAGTCGGGCTTCGCGGTGCCGAAATGATCGTTGAGCAGATAAGACCAAATGTTGCGATTGTCACCGATGTTTGTCACGATACCAACACACCGATGATC
>JBBDRU010000302.1:0-2935 GCA_040905305.1 Salibacteraceae bacterium
AATCCAAGCTTTTTTCCAGCATAACTAAACGCCTGACAGGGAAAGCCTCCGGTCACTACATCAACATCTCCATTGTATTGATGAAAACTGAATTCTTTGACATCGCCTTCGAGCACATTCCATTCAGGCCGGTTAGTTCTAAGCGTTTCACAAGCCCATTTGTCAATTTCATTAAGCGCTGCACACTTCAATCCCGCTTTTTCCAATCCTAAAGCCAAACCACCGGCTCCCGCAAACATCTCCAAAACCTTGTATGCGTGATGCGGCTCAACAACATTTGAAACCTCATCATCAAAATTTTCATCGAACAGCGGTCCTAAAAGTGTTTGAACATCCTCTTTTCTGTAAACCCTATAGTTGGAAACCGGTTCTCTCACCGCTTTCAGAATACCATCTTTATCCCACCTTCTCAGTGTTTCTTTACTTTTACCTACAAGTTCCGCAGTTTCAGATAACGATAAGTACTCCTTCATATAACCATGTTATTAAACCTTACACAATGGTTACAAATATAAAAAGTGCTTTCAATTGAATACTCAATATGCTTTATTTTCATCAACACATTGCAGTAAAGTTGGTTTTTTATAATAAAACCTATCCTGATGAATCTTTGACAACCACGCCACCGCTCACTTTCGTTTTCTGGCCGCAATCATGGTGTTGTTCAGCAGAAAAGCGATGGTCATCGGACCTACACCACCCGGCACAGGTGTGATGTAACTGCATTTCTCTGAGACTTCATCAAATTTCACGTCTCCGGTAAGCCGGTAACCACGTTCGCGCGATGGGTCATCAACACGATTGATACCAACATCGATCACCACGGCTCCTTGTTTCACCATATTTGCTGTAACGTAATTCGGTTTTCCGATGGCAGCGATTAAAATATCAGCTGAACGACACACTTCTTCGATGTTCTTGGTGCGCGAATGTGCAATGGTAACAGTGCAGTTTCCGGGATATGTATTTCTACGCATCAATATGCTCATCGGGCCGCCAACAATATTGCTTCTACCTAAAACCACGCAGTGTTTGCCCTCGGTTTCGATTTCATAACGCTTCAGAAGTTCCACGATACCCCCGGGCGTTGCCGATATGAATGCATCTAATCCCAGCGCCATTTTCCCCACGTTGATCGGGTGAAAACCATCAACATCTTTTCCCGGCAACACCCGCTCAATAACGGTTTTTGCATCGATATGATCGGGAAGAGGCAATTGGACGATAAAACCATCCAACTCTTCGTTCTCATTCAATTCGTCAATGGTATTCAGCAGAATTTCTTGTGAAATTTCAGGCGGAAAATGAAGCAGTGAAGATTCATAACCTATGGCTTTACAAGCTTTTACTTTAGCGTTTACATACGTCTCACTTGCAGGGTTACTGCCCACCAAAACAACGGCCAGATGCGGTGGACGATGACCTTCTGCCACCATTTGTTTTACCTCAGCGGCCAATTCCTCGCGAAGTTGTTTTGAAACTGCTTTTCCGTCTAATAACTCCATTTATTTATCCTCTTGGGGCACCGGGTGCATTTTTCATGGCGCGCATCATTTGGCTCATTTTCGACTTGTCATTCATCACACGCATCATTTTGCGCATGTCTTCAAACTGCTTCAACAGCTTGTTGACATCGGTCACCGAGCTTCCGCTTCCGGTGGCGATGCGCTGCCTCCGGCTTCCTTTAATGATGTGTGGGTTTTCCCGTTCTTCATTGGTCATCGATTTTATGATGGACTCAATGCCTTTGAATGCATCGTCATCGATATCAACATCTTTCATCGCTTTGCCAACGCCCGGAATCATACCTACCAGGTCTTTCATGTTGCCCATTTTCTTGATCTGCTGAATCTGACCTAAGAAATCGTTGAAATCGAATTTATTCTTGGCGATTTTCTTTTGAATCCGCTTTGCTTCTTCCTCATCATACTGCTCTTGCGCGCGCTCAACCAGCGAAACGATATCGCCCATGCCCAAAATTCGATCGGCCATCCTGTCGGGATGAAATACATCCAGGGCATCCATCTTTTCTCCTAAACCGACAAATTTTATAGGCTTCTCAACCACTGATCGTATGGAAAGCGCTGCTCCGCCTCTGGTATCACCATCGAGTTTGGTGAGTATAACACCGTTGAAATCGATGCGTTCGTTGAATGTTTTTGCGGTGTTCACCGCATCCTGACCGGTCATCGCATCTACTACAAACAGCGTTTCTGAAGGGTTGATGCCTTTTTTGATGGCGGCTATTTCATCCATCATTTGCTCATCAACGGCTAATCGTCCTGCGGTATCAACAATTACGGTATTGATGCCTTTTTGCTGCGCAAGTTTTATCGCATTCTGTGCGATCGCCACCGGGTTTTTATTCTCTCGCTCGGTGTAAATTTCTACGCCAACCTGATTGGCAACCACTTCCAGTTGATCAATAGCAGCAGGGCGATAAACATCACAAGCTACCACCATTACCGATCTTCCGCGCTTGTTCTTTAAAAATTGAGCTAATTTCCCCGTATGGGTTGTTTTACCCGAACCCTGAAGTCCTGCCATTAAAATCACAGCCGGCTTTCCTTGCAGGTTGATCTCTTCGGCCTGGCCGCCCATCAATTTCGCCAACTCGTCACGCGTTACTTTCACCAATAACTGACCTGGTGAAACGGCTGTAAGCACGTTCTGCCCTAGGGCAGTTTCCTTGACCGTATTGGTGAAGTCCTTCGCGATTTTGAAATTGACATCGGCATCGAGCAAGGACCTGCGAATTTCTTTCATGGTTTCAGCCACGTTTACCTCGCTGATCTGGCCTTGTCCTTTTAATATCTTAAACGACTTCTCTAATTTATCTGATAAACTTTCAAACATCTGTAATCACTGTTTTTTTGAAGGGGCACAAAGATAATTTTTGAAAAGCTAAAGACGAAGACTTCTCTTACATTCGATC
>JBBDRU010000303.1:0-2901 GCA_040905305.1 Salibacteraceae bacterium
TGAAACATTTCTACCTTTACCGCCTCAAATTAAGAACGCATGGCTGTTTACCTAGAGTTTGAAAAACCGATTCAAGAGTTGCAAGAACAACTTGAAAACCTTAGACAGGTCAAAGAAAAGAGCAAACTAAAAAGCGAAGATGCCATCAACGAGTTGGAGGCCAAACTTGATAGTACTCGAAAAGAAATTTATAAAAAACTCAGTGATTGGCAAAAGGTTCAGGTAAGTCGTCATCCTGAGCGACCCTACACCTTAGCCTATATTGATGCAGTTACAGGCGGAGACTTCATAGAACTTCATGGTGATCGAGGAGTTAGAGACGATAAAGCCATGGTAGGCGGATTTGGGAGCATTGATGGCAAAACCTTCATGTTTGTAGGGCAGCAAAAGGGAATCAACACTAAGATGCGTCAATATCGAAACTTTGGGATGGCAAATCCTGAAGGCTACCGCAAGGCGCTACGGCTATTTAGATTGGCTGAAAAATTTAATAAACCTATTGTCTGTTTCATCGATACACCGGGCGCCTTTCCAGGTTTGGAGGCGGAAGAACGAGGTCAGGGTGAGGCAATCGCCAGAAATATTTATGAAATGTTTAACCTAAAAGTGCCTGTTATCGCCATCATCATTGGTGAAGGAGCTTCAGGCGGAGCACTTGGAATCGGTGTAGCAGACCGTGTTTTGATGATGCAATATACATGGTACTCGGTTATTTCTCCCGAGTCATGTTCCTCCATTTTGTGGCGGAGCTGGGATTACAAAGAGCAGGCAGCAGAAGCACTCAAGCTGACCGCTGATCACATGTTAAAAAACGAGCTTATTGATGGCATTATTCCGGAACCACTAGGAGGTGCACACTCCAGTCCGGTTGAAGCATTCGAAAACGTGAAAGCGGAGATCATCAAGCAATACGACTCGCTGAAAAGAATCAAACCGGATGCACGCATCAACAACCGAATTGAAAAATACGGTAAGATGAGTGTGTTTGTAGAAGGTTGACCCAAAAGATCAACATCACTCTATTTTGAAAACCTTCAAACAAGCTTGGTTTTATCTTAAGATCGAATGAACAACGCACGTTGGCAAAAGCACACTTTTCAATTTCAACGACCTAGCGGTACTTCACGGGGTGTATTGACAAAAAAACACTCCTGGTTTATCATAGTAAACCATAACAATTTTGAATATCCAGCAATTGGAGAAGCCAGCATCATTGATGGTTTAAGCCCTGATAACACAAGTGATTTTGAACAAACTCTTGACGCAATTTGTGACTTTATCAACGAGAAAAGTGAGCAACCGCCAAACCTTGATAAGCATCCGTCCATAAAGTTTTGCTATGAAATGCTTAGACGTGATATCGCTGTAAATGGATCTAAGATCCTGTTTGATAATACGTTCACACACGGAGTAGCCGATATGCTCATCAACGGATTGATTTGGATGGGATCGCCAGAATTTATGGAGCAACAAATCAACACGTTGATCTTAAAAGGTTTTCATTGCATAAAAATCAAAATAGGCGCATTGGATTTTGAGAAAGAGTTGTCCATTCTAAAACTGATCCGTTCAAAGTATGGAAATGAGCTTGAGGTCAGAGTAGATGCGAATGGCGCTTTTTCTTCCGAGGATGCGTTGTCAAAATTGGAGCGCTTGTCTGCCTTTAACATTCACTCCATCGAACAGCCCATTAAACCCCGGCAATGGAAAGCGATGGAAAGACTATGTCAAAACACACCCATACCAATTGCGTTGGATGAAGAATTAATTGGTTTGGTTGAAAAAGAAGAGTGCCTGGCAATGCTGAGCAGTATAAAACCACAATACATCATCTTAAAACCGAGCTTAATAGGTGGATGGAATTCGAGTGACGAATGGATAGCAATGGCCGAAAAACATAACATCGGTTGGTGGGCTACATCTGCCCTAGAGAGCAATATCGGACTCAATGCAATCGCTCAATATACCTTTGAAAAAAACGTGTTGATGCCTCAAGGATTAGGAACAGGATCATTATTTGAACGAAATTTCGATTCTCCTCTTTATCTTCAAGGCGAAAAAATAAAATTTGACCCAGGTAAAACCTGGAATTTAAATCCGCTGCAAAATGAGTGACGAAACACCTTGGAAATCATATAAAACCTTATCGATTGATGGAAAGAAAAAGTCGCTTCATGAATGGCGAGCATATGCGCAACAACAATTGCAGGAAGGTTATGGCATCGGTGATCTTGAAGACATCTTAGAGTTTGTGGTGGACTGGAGTAATACAAGAGATTGGATTCCCGCACGCACATCCGGTAGTACAGGAAGGCCAAAAAACATCAAAATCAAAAAGCTACACATTTTAGCCAGTGCAAAACGTACACTGGATTTTTTAGCATTAAAGCCAAACAATACTGCCTTGCTTTGCATGCCTAATCGCTTCATCGGAGGAAAAATGATGATCGCACGTTCCATCATCGGTGATCTCGATCTACACATCGCAGAATCGGCATCGAAACCGGAAATACCCGAAGGAAAAACCATAGATTTTGCAGCAGTGGTTCCCATTCAACTGCACAACATTGTAAATGATGAAGAAGCCTCGAAAAACTGGCAAAAGGTCAAAAAAATCATCGTTGGTGGCGGCCAGATCGACCCGCGATTGGAAAAAAAGCTAAGCCAGTGGCCGAATGAAATTTATGAATCATTCGGAATGACCGAAACCATCTCTCATGTTGCGCTTCGAAAGGTGAATGCAAAGAAAAGGGAGCCGTTTCAAGTGCTCGAGGGCATTGAAATAGAGATTGATGAACGCAGCTGCCTTGTCATTAAATCAGAATTGCTCCCGGAAAACCCATTAGTGACCAATGACATTATTGAACTTGAAGGCAAGCGCTCCTTCAGTTGGATTGGCAG
>JBBDRU010000304.1:0-2900 GCA_040905305.1 Salibacteraceae bacterium
AGCCCTGATTCAAAGTGGTGGCGATTTGTGGTGGGACTTTAACCGAGCTCGCTATGAGATCCCTAAAGAATCTGGAAAGATGTCACTTTTTGCTGGTTCTTTATGGTTGGCTGGTCAGGATATCTCAGGACAATTCAAGGTTGCAGCTTTACGATTTCGTCAGGTTGGTAATGACTATTGGACAGGGCCATTAAGTACTGTTGATGCTGAAATAGACCAGCAAACTTGCCAGGATTATGATCGCCATTGGGAAACCACACGCTCTATGGTTGCAGAATTTGCTGCATGGTTTGAGGCAGGTGTGTTTGATCAGGAAAACGGCACCAATACCCAAGACGAAAATTATGAAGGTTATACCACTCCCAGTGTTATTCAAGAATGGCCTGCACATGGACGAAATATCGAACCTTACAATGAAGACTACTACTTAGCACCTTTCTTTGATCGTAATGGTGATGGTGACTACAATCCTACTGATGGTGATTATCCCGGATATGTTTTGTCTGGTCAAAGTGATTGTAGCCGGAGGGTGCGTGACATATATGGTGACCAAAACCTTTGGTGGATCTTTAATGATAAAGGAAACGTTCACACCGAATCAAGCGGACAGGCCATAGGCATGGAAATACGGGCACAGGCCTTTGCTTTTGCAACAACCGATGAGGTGAATAATATGACTTTTTACAATTATGAGCTGATCAATCGGTCAACCTTTGAATTGGCAGATACTTATTTTGGCCAGTGGGTTGATGGTGATCTAGGTAATGCGCAGGATGATTATGTGGGGGTTGATGTACGAAGAGGTTTGGGCTATTTTTACAATGGTGACGACAATGATGAAGATGCTCAAGGTCAGTTAGGTTATGGAACCAACCCACCTGCTATTGGTGTTGACTTTTTTCAAGGACCGTTTCAGGCCAATGACGGCATAGACAATTGCTTGTGCGTTAACGATTATGCCGGTGCTATTGCTGATGATGGCATTGTTTATAGCGGACAAGGAGCCGGATATGGTGACGGAATTGTTGATAATGAACGATATGGAATGAGAAAGTTTCTATACCATAACAATGCTCAAGGACCTCAAGGTGACCCAAACAATGCTACGGACTACTACAATATGCTACGTGGCATTTGGAGAGATGGAACTCCGATGACCTATGGCGGAAATGGTTATGACCCTGCCAACCCAAATGCTATTCCAGCTGGTTACATGTTTCCCGGTGATACTGATCCGTTGGGTTGGGGAACGGAAGGCCTACCACAGGATGCTTGGACAGAAGTTACTGCAGGGAACTCTCCTGCTGATAGACGCTTTGTGCAATCTTCCGGCCCATTCCGTTTAGGTCCTGGCGCTGTAAATAACATTACAGTTGGTGTGGTTTGGATGCAGGCTACTCAAGGAGGACGTTTAGAGTCCGTAGAATTGATGCGTAAAGCAGATGATAAAACTCAAGCCCTATTTGATTCTTGTTTTGAAATCCTTGATGGTCCGGATTCACCAGATATGGCCATTCAGGAGTTAGACAAGGAAGTCATTTTGATGATTACCAATCCGCAAAACTCTAACAACTTTAACGAGGAATATGCCATCCAAGATCCTTTTTTGGCTGCTCCTGACTCAGTTGATGCAGGTGATGGGCAGATGGTAGCGTTAACACTTAAAGAAAAAAGAATTTATTCTACCTACAAATTTGAAGGGTATCAAATCTATCAGTTGGCTGATGCCTCTGTAGGTACCAATGATTTGGAGGATCCAGATAAGGCGCGTTTGGTTGCTCAGGTTGATATTGCAAACGATGTGGAAGACCTGGTGAATCATGAGTTTGATGCAAGAATTGGACAAGATGTTCCGCAGGTTAAAGTGGAAGCTGAAAATGAAGGTATCAGACATACTTTCAAAGTAGAACGTGATCTTTTTGCCACAGACGAAAACACCCGCCTCGTCAATCATAAAACCTATTACTTTATGGCCATAGCGTATGCATACAATCGTTATGGCGATGGCTTTGGAAATCTTCAATACATCGATGGTGTCTATGATCCGGCAAGCGACAGAACAGAGGGTCAAAAGGTACCTTATCTAGCAAGTAGGAAATCACCTTCTGGCGCGGTGAAGGTTTATGAGGCCATTCCTCATAAAACCGAATCAGAGATGGGTGGTGTTATGCTCAATGCTCAATACGGTGATGGAATAGAGATAACCCAGGTGGAAGGTCGAGGAAATGGTGGGAACTTTGTGAACATTAAGGAAGATTACCTTGACTCTGTTTTGACTCCTGCATCATGGGAAACCAAAACACTCACTTATCAGGCTGGGCAAGGTCCGGTAGCGCTTAAGGTTGTGGATCCGCTGGTTATACCTCCAGGTGAGTTTACTATTCAGTTTATTGATACTACTGCAAATGGTAACAGTGAAAATTATACCTGGGCGCTTTATCAACGCGACTCCGATACGCCAATCGATACTATTAGAGCGGATCAAACGGTTAGACAGAGAAACGAACAAGTTATGTTTGAGTTGGGTCTTTCATTAACCGTAGGTCCCGGTTATCCTGCAAATGATGAAAACGCGGTTAGAAACGGATTTGTAGGTGCAGATATTGAATTTGATGATGAAACCGATCAGTGGCTTGCAGGATTACCCGATGTAGATGGAAACCAAACGTTCAACTGGATAAAAAGTGGTGACTATTTCCCTGAGGCTCAAGAGGAGATAGGTGAGGATGAGTATGATGCCTTTTTAGAATTAACTAATACAAATGCAACTGATCCAAATCAAGACTTCGAGGATATTCTCGGACGGACTTGGGCACCATTTGCTGTAACTAGTTTTGATACAGCACACCCTGTTCCACTTTACAGAGTCAATAATGCTCTTCAGCTAATATTATCTAAAC
>JBBDRU010000305.1:0-2870 GCA_040905305.1 Salibacteraceae bacterium
TATAAATGGGAGCGGTTATACCTCCAAACTGAAACCTGCCATCAGGATAGGTGATGGGTCGGCCAGTCATGTACGCAAAATTGGTTGAGATGTTGATTCGAGGGGTTACATCATAGCTCATTACTAAACTTACATCATGTGTTTTATCCCAATTAGCAGGATACGGATCACCATTATTGATTTGGTCAACCTGACGCTCAACGCGCGAAAGCGTGTAACTTATCCAGCCAGTAAAATCACCGCGCTTCTTTTTAATTTGAAATTCAGCACCATATGCTTGCCCATCACCGGTGTAGAGCTCGGTTTCTAGAGTATTGTTTAACAGTAGCTCTGCCTCATCCTTATAGTCAACGAGGTTTTGAAATTGCTTGTAATAAAGCTCAACAGAACTCTCATACTTATTTTGAAAGAAATTTCGGAAGTATCCAATGGCAATTTGGTCTGCTATTGCTGGTTTGATGTATCGGCCAGCGGGCATGTATATGTCAACGGGGGTAGCAGCTGTGGTGTTTGAGATCAGGTGAATATATTGTCGCATTCTATTGTAACTCGCTTTCACTGAAGAAAATTCATCGATTTGAAAATTGGCAGAAAGCCGTGGCTCCGGACCATTATAAGCTTTTACAATATCACCTGCTTCATAAAGATTACTGTCAATAGGTGAAACAACATTGGCTGGATTTTCGGGATCAACCGGTGAGCCGTTTGGATATTCGTAAACTGTTCCTTTGCCTAACTGGGCAAAACCACTCCACCGCAAGCCGTAAGCCAGAGTGAGTCGTGTGCCTATTTTTTGCTCATTACTCAGATAGATTGCTGATTCGAATGCAGGAATATCTGGTACTTCAAAATTGAACGTGTCGCGATCATCACCAACCTCAAACGATGCAACGGCTGCTCCTGGAGAGAAATTGTAATAGGTATTGTGCCAACCAAACTCAATTTTGTTGTTAGGATTAGCGAAAAAGGTGAAATCAGCTTTAGCCGTATAATTTGTTATTCCTGCATTCCAATCAAAAGATTGCCCACCTGCATCTGCACCTAAATTGTAATTATAGTCACTATAGACCAAGGTGAAGTTCGAAAACATACGATCAGAGAACAAATGATTCCAGCGAGCAGTTGCAGTTTGGTTTCCCCAACGTGTATTAAAAAGGTCTGCAAATCGGAATACATCATCTCCAGAATAAGCCGACAAGAAAACCCGGTTGTTATCGTTGATGGTCCAGTTGATTTTTCCGTTTAGATCATAAAAGTAAAGACGGCTATCTTGAATGCCTTGATTATTTGCCAAGGGCAAGAATATGTCGAAATAGCTTCTTCTGCCAGAGGCGATGAAGGAGACCTTGTCTTTTACAATTGGCGCCTCAACCGTTAGTCGGCTAAAGAGTAATCCCACTCCTCCGCTGACTCCTAATTTTTTCATATTTCCTTCCTTCTGCCTGATGTCTAGCACTGAGGATAATCGTCCGCCATATTTTGCAGGAATTCCTCCTTTATAAAGCTTGGTTTCTTTTATAGCGTCAGCATTAAATACCGAGAAAAACCCAAACAAGTGTGAAGAACTGAAAACGGGGCTTTCATCTAATAGAATCAAATTTTGATCAATGTTGCCCCCTCTAACATTAAATCCTGTTGCGCCCTCCCCAACGGTAGTAACCCCCGGAAGTAACTGGATTGATCGAATAATATCCGCTTCCCCCAAAAGTTGAGGTATTTTTTTTACCTGCTTCATGTCGAGCTTCTCCACGCTCATTTCAATTGAAGTTAGTGCTTCATCCTCTCTTTCTCCTGTGATCACTACTTCTTGAAGCATCTGCTCACCAAATTCAAGCTCAACATCACGTTTGATGTCTTGTGTTAATTCAATGGTTTCAGAAACTGTATTAAATCCAATAAAACTCCATTGAATGGTGTAGGTTCCCGGATCGAGCGTCAGTGAATAATAACCGTATTCATTGGTCGTAGTTCCTTTGCCTAATTCTTTGACCAACACCGTAGCCGAAATCATGCCTTCCCCCGATTCATTGTCTTTTACGTAGCCAGAAATGGTGTGCTTCTGTGAAAACCCCGATAGACTTAAGCCGATTATTAAAACCGTAAGTATTCCTCTCATCTAACTTTTTATAATTCCTGCAAATCTATATTCCTAATGTAGTGCAGACGTTAATAATGGATGAACGGGTTAAATGTTTAGAGGAATGGTTTTCAAATGTTCTAAAGTCACTTTCCGACTGTTGTAATTCACCTTCAAAAATATCTTTAAAAGTTATGCGCGCATAATAAAAATAGTATATTCGTCTCACTGATGAAGCCAGAAGATACCATAGACTTTCATATACGCTGGGCGTGGCTCAAAATTGCGAAAATGTATAACCGTATGGGATCTGGTTTCGGGCTTTCACAATCCATGGGTTTGGTGCTGTTGAGTATTGATCCAAAAGAAGGAACCCCATCTACCAGTCTTGGTCCAATGATGGGGATGGAGTCCACCAGCCTAAGCAGAACGTTGAAGACAATGCAAGACCGCGGAATGATAAAACGAGGAAAGGATGTTCAGGACAAAAGAGTGATGCGCATTTTTCTAACAAAAGAAGGAGCTAGATTACGTAGCATGGCTAGCAGAACAGTTGTCGAATTCAATGAAAAGATCCTAAACCAAATCAGTCCCACAAAATTGAAACATTTCAAAGAGGTGATTGAAACTATTGAACAACAAACAATTAAAGAAGCATGACAAAAAGAAGAATTAACAAAGTTGCTGTATTAGGCTCAGGAATAATGGGCTCTCGCATCGCCTGTCATTTTGCTAATATTGGCGTTCAGGTTTTGCTGCTCGACATCGTTCCTAAAGAGCTAAACGACAAAGA
>JBBDRU010000306.1:0-17463 GCA_040905305.1 Salibacteraceae bacterium
TGGCGTTTTGGTGTTTACGAAACTCACAGTGGTTCCAAATCTAACCTGACTCGGGTTGTTAAGGGGTTCTACCACCTTAGCGCTTTGAATGCGTTCATCCAGTTGATTTATTTGTGTGTCTATAATCGTTTGCTCACGCCTGCGGTCTCTTTCAGAAAGTGAATTGCTGTTTTTTCGTGATTCAATAAGTGTTTTGCGTTCTTCTTTTAACTCTCGAAGACCATCGGCCGTAACGTAATTTTCAACACCTTCAGGCAGCGAGGCGCGTGGCGGAATAAATGGCGGTTCTTCCTGATCATCTTCTTTTACAAATCCTCTGCTCATGTGTCGAAAATAACGAACTCAGGTTAGAAGGATGTTTCTAGCAAGAAATTTGATGAATGTGGGTTGTAGAGAGGGGTGATTTATCTTATTCACGCTGCGTGGAGGATAATTAATTGGAAAAATGTTCACTTTACTGAATAGATTATCTATAATTGACGAAAACCAGATCATGAAGCGAACGCACATCATAGGCACAGGACATTACTTACCGGAAATGATTGTTACCAATGATTACTTCCACAGAAATCAGTTTTATAATGAAGGGTTCGAACCCATCGATCAAAAGCCGGAAGAAATCACCAAAAAATTTACTGCAATCACCGGCATAGAAGAAAGGCGTTACATCGATGAAGATCAAGATTCATCAGGTATAGGATTGATCGCTGCGCAGCGTGCCATTGAAGATGCAGGTATCGACCCTGAAACCATTGATCAAATCATTTTTGCTCACAATTTTGGTGATGTTCAGAAGCATACCGTTCAAACGGATGTATTGCCTGCATTAGCATCAAGGGTAAAACATGCACTGGGGATAAAAAATCCATTTTGCGTTGCCTATGACTTGTTATTTGGATGCCCGGGATGGATTCAGGGGATAATTCAGTCAAATTCTTTTTTAAAGGCAGGTGATGCTGTAACCACTTTAGTGATTGGTTCTGAAACATTGTCCCGCGTTATAGATAAATTTGACCGTGACAGCATGATTTTTGCCGATGGTGCCGGTGCATGCGTCCTGAGGTTTGAAGACAGCGATCGGAACAGTGGCATTTTGTCAACTGCCGCAATGACCCATACCGTGGATGAAGCTTATTACCTCTATTTCGGAAAATCAAATCTTCCAGAGTCTGACCCACACATTAGGTACATTAAGATGAAAGGTAGAAAGGTGTTTGAATATGCCTTGACGCACGTGCCAGCCGCAATGAAAAAATGCCTGGACGATGCAGGTGTAGATATCAAACAGGTCAAAAAAGTATTTATTCATCAAGCCAATCAAAAACTGGATGAAGGCGTTATTAAACGATTATATAAATTGTATGACATCGATGCAGTTCCAGAAGGCATAATGCCGATGAGTGTGCATGAGTTTGGCAATAGTTCTGTAGCCACTGTTCCGACCCTTTTTGATCGAGTGAAAAAAGGCATGATGCCCGCTCACAACATAAACGAGGGAGATGTGGTTTTATTCGCTTCGGTTGGCTCAGGAATGAACATCAATGCCGTGTGTTATAGAATGTAAATTTTAATCGTGAAAACGCAAAGGAGCGTATTATGGATAAAAGCTTGAAATTTAAGGCCCTGGTGGTGAGGGAAAATACTGATGGCAGTTTTTCCAGGTCTATTGAACTCAAGCCGCTTTCAGAACTTCCCGAAGGAGAGGTAATCATAAAAAACCGTTTCGCGGGATTGAATTACAAGGACGCACTTTCTGCCTCAGGACATAAAGGGATTTCAAAACACTTCCCTCATACTCCTGGTGTTGATGCGTGTGGTGTGGTGGTTCAGAGCAAAGATTCAAGGTTTAAAAAAGGGGATGAGGTAATCGTTACCGGATATGATTTAGGCATGAATACCAGTGGTGGATTTCAGGAGTATATCCGTGTTCCAGCGGGTTGGGTGGTTCCTAAACCCGAGCATCTTTCGTTAAAAGAAGCCATGGTGCTCGGCACGGCTGGGTTTACAGCAGCCTTGAGTTTATCAAAAATGGAGCGGATGGGGCAGTCGCCTGATTTGGGCGAGATCTTGGTAACCGGTGCCACGGGAGGAGTGGGGAGCATGGCGGTTGGTATTTTGGCAAAAGCGGGATATTCTATAATCGCTTCAACCGGTAATTCAAAAGCGGCTTCTTTCCTAAAAAAACTTGGTGTGAGCCGAATAGAACCCAGATCGTTTGCTAATGACGAAAGCGATCGTCCATTATTGCGAAGTAGATGGGCTGGAGCCATTGATACAATCGGTGGTAACACCCTGGCGACATGTGTAAAAGCATGCAAACCAAAGGGAAGTGTTGCAAGCTGTGGATTGGTTGCCAGCCACGAACTGCATATGACCGTTTATCCATTTTTGTTGAACGGGATAAACATATTGGGAGTTGACTCTGCTGAAACAGATATGGAGGTCAGGCAGTGGTTGTGGAATAAACTCAGTACTGATTGGAGAATCGATGATTTATTAAGCTTTGGTACTTTTGTGAAACTGGAGCAAGTCATCGATCAGATGAACAGGATGTTAGAAGGTAAAACGCAGGGCAGGATAGTGGTTGAGTTTGACGTTTGAGGATATACAAATGACAACGGATTACATTTACGTTCGTTTGGCTCCAGCTGGATCAATTCAACTTTGCTTTTCGTTTGATTATTTCAAATGAAAATCTAAGAAGAGCACTTGGAAAAGAAACCAATCAATGATCTTAAATAGAAATAAAATGGAATACGAATAGTGCATGTTGTGCTTTATATTTGATGAGATAAGCTATTGAATGCTTGTTGTATTCGTTTCGATGGTATCGTGATTTCGAAGCTTATGGCATTGTCTGAGATTTAAAACTAAAACCAAACTGCATGAAAAAGTCTATTATTATCCTGTCAGCGCTAATATTAGTGAGCTGCAAGGCTTGGGATCCATCCATGATTTCGGTTAAAAAAGATCCTATTTCACCAAAACTTCTTCCTCTTGAACGAAGAATGGAAGACTTGGCGAATACAACCATAACTACCAATGATGACGAGTTGAAAGTTTTTACGCAAGAAGTAGAAGAGAATTTGATTGATCCTTATGGTGATAAATATGGATACATCGCCTACAAAAAAAATGTTCTTGACTCTAAAATAGGATTGGGGTTATTTATACTTTCCGGTTTCACTCTTTATATTCCAAACTTATTTGGAATGCCCTTTCAAGTAATCAAACAGAAAGTTGAAGTTGAGCTGAGGGTCATGGATAGTCATAATCGATTGATAGGTAAGTACTCTGCCATTGGGGAAGCAAAATCCACCGTTGCTTTCTATTATGGTTACTCTATGAAGAATGCATATAGAAGAACATATCCAGAAGCGATTAAGGAGGCGCTTACCAAAATTCGACCGCAAATCGAAGCAGATGCAGTGCGACTCAACAAAACCCTAAGGGAAGCAGGTAAATTGTAAGAACTACAGACTTCACGAAGTCATAGATTATGAAAACAGGGTTTTATCTGTGCTACTTGATAAAGGTCATTGCTTCGTCAACCATGACACTCCGCTCAACACAAAAAAACTCACATGCTGATTTGATAGATGATGAAATGTAACTATCAGGATTATTAGACTAATATCGACATCTAGCCAACCATATTTAAAGAAAGAACGGTTCCAGAACAATTGGTCTAGCAATCACTCTCACCGCGCCACATTGCGTTATGTGAAAAGAAAAGCTTCGTCCTTTATCGATGAGCCCTTTCCATATCTTTCTTTTTCACCAATTGGCGTTTTACTTGCTCAATGGCTTCAACTAATGAATGCTCAAAAGTGTCGGTTTGGTGTTCTGCAAAAATATCTTCTCCTGGAATATTTAGTTTTAAAGAAACGCGTTTGTTTTCCTTTTGTCCGTCATATTCCAAACGCAAATAAACCTCGGCACCAATAATTGGAGTATAGAATTTTTCCAATTTCATCACTTTATCTTTCGTGGTTTCTAACAACTCATCTTTTGCGTTAAAACCTACCGTTTGAATATCCCATTTCATAGTTCTTGAATTTTATAGGGTGAAGATACGACCGCAATCTTGGTTTGCAAGCGATATACAGCACGCATGACCTAAATCATGTTAATTAGAAGCTCTTTTTTCCGAAAAGATTGATCTCTGTAAAGAACTTGATCATGCGCTGAAAAACGTCAAAGTAAAGCGTGATCATCAAAAGAACAGACATCAACCAAAGCACAGATATGTTGACTTGCTTAGTGTCATAGTATTTACCGAAAACCTTCTTCTTTGGTGCATAAAAGTGAGACCTAAAACCATCGGGGATGTTAAATACCGGATCGGCTCGTTGAATCAATTGATGATCGTATTCAGTGATCTGATTAAACTCATTTTTGTTGGTAACCAGATCGCTCAAACTTTCATTTTCATTATTGTTTCTTAAGTCGTTGAAAGCCTTCTTATCTTCTTCTGACTGTTGGTTTTCTCTTATAATTCTGTCTTTCTCATCGCTGTTGTAATTCCATTGTCTTACGTAAAGCTTATTTAATGTTGTGAGGTAGGTAGTGAAATCATCTAAGAGTTCCCCATTGATGCCGTCTAGCGTAAATTCATCCAATTGATCAAAGGTCATGGCATCGTTGATTTTATTTTCCTCGCTCACTTCATTTCGTATAGTAAGTAAGTCAGATTCAATCTGCCTATCGGTAAACTTCTCTTTGTTTCTGAGGTATTCTTTAAGCCTGCCTACTTTACCCTTAAGCTCAGGAATCCAAAAGTTCTTTTTAAAGTTAGCATCACTCATTTGCTGATCATAATCATAGAACATGCTTTCATAATCGTTTTCTATAAATTGATTTACGGCCAAAGCCTCAAAGCTCCATCGAGAAGCCATCACTTCACCGATTAACGGAACAATACTCTGAGAAGTGATCACTGGGTTGAGTTTCTCAAACTTCACCAAAACTCCGCTGAATAAAATTTGCGGAATGATCAGAAAGGGAATCAGGATGTAAATGGTAACTGCAGAATTAAAGCTTGCAGAAATATTTAGCCCGAGCATGTTAGCAAAACAAGCAGTAGAGAAGAGGATGAGCCAATAATCCCACAACATACCATTGATGCCTAAAATGGTGTTTCCAATTATGATGAACATAAACATCTGAATGGCTGAAAGCACAAACATGATCGCGATTTTGCTCACCAAATAGCTGCCTTTGCTCAAGTTTAAGAATGATTCCCGCTTTCTGATTTTTTGATCTTTAAAGATTTCCTCCGCACTGACGGTGAGACCTAAAAACAAAGCCACAATCACAGCCATAAACATGTAAACAATGATGTTGTCGTTTTCATAAAATATATACTCACCTGAATCCTGATCGCCAATCATAACGAAACGCAAGAAATAGCTCAGTATAAATCCGAGCAACGGTGCTTCAAGAAGATTGATGGCTAAATATTGTTTGTTGGTGATTTTTGAAAGAACATCGCGCGTTACAAAAACCTTTAACTGTTTGATGAAGTTGGGTGTTTTGAACTCTACTTCGGGTAATTCAGGTTCTTCCCGGTTCAGTTCAGGGTCAAATTTTTTCAGGTAGATTTTATTCCACTCTTTTGGAGCCGTCTTGCGTTTTTCGGTGAGGTTTCCGTATTCATCCACCACCTTGGCTTCAATGATGTTGAAAATCTGTTCAGGATTCACATTACCGCATCGTGCGCATTCACTTTCTGCCTGATTGATGGCCTGCACTTCTGTTTTGAAATAGACAATCGCATCAAGCGGGTTACCGTAGTAAATGGTGAAGCCACCCGTGTCAAGGATCATCAACTTATCAAACATCTTAAATATCTCTGAAGATGGCTGGTGAATTACCACAAAGATCAATTTGCCCTTCAGCGCCAATTCCTTCAAGAGATCCATGATGTTTTCAGAGTCACGTGATGAGAGACCCGAAGTTGGCTCATCAACAAATAAAACAGATGGTTCTCGAATCAACTCGAGTGCACAATTGAGCCTTTTACGTTGTCCACCACTGATCTTTTTATTGATTGGACTTCCCACTTCGATGTTTCGAATGTCATATAGCCCCAGTGATGTTAAGGTTTCATCAACTCGCTCTTTAATAGATTCATCACTTAAGCCGTCAAAACATAGTTTTGCGTTGAGAAAAAGGTTTTGATAAACGGTGAGCTCTTCAATCAACAGATCGTCCTGAGAAATGTATCCGATCATGCCGTTTACGTTGGTACGATCGTGATGGATGTCAATACCGTTGATCTTTACGCTGCCCGAATAAGGGGTGTAGTTTCCGTTGAGGATGTTGAGGAGCGTAGATTTACCAGAACCGCTGGCACCCATTATGCCGATCAATTTTCCGGATTCTTCAGAAAAACTCAGCGGATGCAAACCGATTGTTCCACCCTTGAAGCGGTAAGTGATTTCATCGGCTGTGAAAACAATTTTGCTTTGGCTTTTATCGCTCAGAAAACGGCTGATGATGTCGCTGTAATATACAGGACTCACTTTAGAACTTCGCAGCGAAGAACCTTGCGTTAAAATGTAAACCCGCTCCGGATCAATAATTTGACCGTTGAGCAGTAATTCTTCTGATCCAAAATATTTGAGGGCATACATCCCCACGCTTTCGATGGCAAGAATGATCAGGCACCCCGTAAGTGTTTCGTGCTGAATGTGTTTGTTTAGCTTTCGATCGGCTAGTTCTTTGTTAGGGTTGATAATGAGTACTTTCTCGCTATCATTAATAGAGTCGCGCTTGCACATGACAAAACGCTTTATGTCTGACAGCTCTTCGTTTGGGATATTGAACACATCAGAAACGGTATCTACAAACTCTAATTCCTGATCCGTTGGGCTTTTATCTGTGTTGATGTACTCGATCAATCTCAGCAGAACAAATATCTTCTGTCGCTGCTCCAACTCGGCATTGATTTGCGTACAAATCTTGAGCACTTTTACTGAGTTGAGGGAAGTCTTTTTGCGTTTTCCTTCCTTCTTAGCAGAAATTTTATGATGGGTTTCCAGGTATCCATCGTAATGTTCGAGGTAGATTTCGACCTGATCTTGAGCGAGGCGCTGTTTTAAGAAATGTTCTACAACGACTCTACTCTTATTGTTTAACTCGTCTACATCAGCTATAATCGCAAACAGCTGCATCAACGCTTTGAGAAGCTTCTCACTCATTTATCAGAATATTGGTTTTTGGCTCGCGCCCAAAAATAAACAAGCAAAGAGAACAACAAGCCAACTTGAGCATTTTCCTTGCTTTTTTGCGGTAAATTGAAAGAATATAGCTACGAAAAAAGACTTTTGAACGTACATTTATTGTTCGGTTCATCGAACGAAATGAACTTTATATTAATGATAATCCAGAACCTAAATCAGGCTATTCCTATGTTTGTTAGAATGTTTAACCATAACTGTTTATTAAATCGCTTTCGGGTAAAACCCTCGTGGTTTGGACTTGTGTTGATGATACTATTCGTTGACGCCTGCAAAGTAGATGATGAATTGCTCCGGTTGAAAAAAACACAGTGGACACCTGATGTGGTTTTACCGCTTGTAAATGCTGATTTAAGCATTGAAGACCTACTGCTTTCCAACAACGGTGGACTTTTTTTTTTGGACGATAACAACAAGGTGCTTTTGAGTTACGAAGGTGTAGTTGCCTCAAAATATGGGTATGAAATTATCTCATTTATCGATTCACGGTTGGAGTTATTATCCGGCCAGAATCGGCTTTCTGCGCCATTACTTGATCAATACATCATTGAATAATTGTTGTTCAAAGAAGGTTATTTGGAATTTAGCTTAGAGAGCCCAAACTTATCGCAGGTTGCAGAAATCTACATTCAATTCGAAGGGCTTTCATTGGGCGCAAAAGGATTTGAGGAGAGCTTTCAATCGATAAAGGAGCTGGAGGAACCCATCGATTTGTCCAGTGCTCTACTGAAATATGACAAGACAAACAACAATGAATTGGAAATAGATTTTCAGGTTTTCGATGAAAACGGCATCGATATTTCCAATGGGTTTAAGCTGATCCTCCAATTTAGAAACGTTTTGTTTAAAAGGCTGCGCGGATGGTTTGATCAGTTTTCACTGGGTCTTTCGCGCGACACTATTTCCATTGATTTGTTTGACCGATGGAAGAGTGGCTCCGTTTACCTGGAAGACCCGCGAGCGATTTTATCTATCCAAAACTCATTTGGTGTTCCTTTTTTTGCCTCCATCAGCACGTTTGATGCATTGGAAAACGGAGCAGGTAGCATGGTGATTCCAATCACTTTTGACAATGAGCTTGGTGATTCTTTTGCTATTCAATACCCAAACAGCACCGATATCGAAGGCTTTGTGAATTCGGTTTATGTGGTGGATGATGGAAACAGCAATATTGCCAATGTCATTCGCTTATCGCCAAATATGCTTGAATACAAACTCAACCTCACGGTAAATCATGATGTTGATTTGCAGGAAGCCGGTGAAATAAGCGATTCAAGCCGGGTATTCGTGAGCACAAAAGTGGAATTACCCCTTACCGGAAGATTGGATAAAGTAGTTGCGCGGGACACATTCAGCGTAGCCGTTGGTTTACCCAAAGAGATCAAGCCGATAAAGCGTTTGGCTATTGGACTCACCACTGACAATGGGTTGCCTATCGATGCCGTTTTGCAGTGTTACTTCCTTGACCATGAAAATAATGCGTTCGACTCCTTGTTTACCGATGGTCAGTTTATGCGTTCAGCCGAAATAGATGAGTTGGGTAAACCCGTTCGATCTACACTAAATGCAACAACCATCGATCTCGATAATGATCAAATCTTAAAGTTAGACCAGCTTCATGCCATAGCTATAAAAACGAAGTTGGAAACTACCGAAAATGGCCAGGAAACAATTACCATTTATGGAGATAACCATCTTGGTATTCAGCTTAAAATGCTCATCAGTTATCAGGTGTTGTGAGGATTCAAGCGTTTATTTTTTTATGCGTGTTCAGCTTTTCAACGGTGAAAGCGCAGGACATCTCGTTGAGGATGCACAAGAGCTTGCCACAGAGCAGGGCTATGATGCCTCAGAATCAGGTGGCGGATAGCAGTGTTTTTATTTCATTGCCCTCAGCCGTATTTCATATAGGCAACAGCGGGTTTAGTTATAATGACTTGGTGCAATCAGATGGCGATTCGGCTTTTTTGGATTTTGAATCAATGATCGATGGACTTGGCAAAAACAACTTTATCAACGCTTCGGCAGCCCTTAACTTCATTTCATTAGGCAAACGATGGGATCGCTTTCAACTCTCTTTAAACCATGCTCAAAAGCTTAAGCTTTATTTCAGATATACCGATGAGATGGCACGGTTTATTTGGTATGGTAACTCCCGATTTATTGGACAAACCGTCAATCTGGCACCGGATTTTGAAGCGTTGAATTATTTTGAAACAGCCCTGAATACTTCTTACAAATTTGATCGTCTAAATATTGGTTTTTCCTTGAAATACCTTAATGGGCAAGCGGTGATCTATGGCAATGGAAATGCGTTGAATTTTACTACTGATGCCAACACGTTTAATTTAAACCTTAATGCTGATTTTCAGGTCAATACGCATCATGATTCGGCCATTGCAAAAATCCGAATGTTTCCAAACAAATGGGGCGCTAATCCCGGTTGGGGAGTCGATTTGGGAGCTAGTTTTGATGTGACTTCAAAGTGGCAAATTTCTGTCAGCCTGATTGATATAGGGCGCATTTATTGGAATGATGAACCAAAAACATATAGCCTAAATCAATCCATTTCATTTGAAGGGCTCGATCTGTCTTCATATCTGCTGGGTGATTCGTTTAACATCCAAAAATTTCAAGACAGTCTCGCACAGTTCACAGATTTAAAGGAAAATCAGGATCCGTTTCAAACCAATTTGATACCCAGGATGTATCTAGCTTCCTCCTATCAACTTAATGAGCAATGGAATATTGGAGCAATCGTGCAAATGCAAGCCATTAATTGGAAAAATCCACATACCGTTGTGAGTCTTTCTGCCGTGCGAAACTTGGGCTTCAAACAACACTTTTTTGAACCCGGAATCCATTACACTTACCGAAATAGAAGCCCATTTGGATTAGGGCTTTCCATGCTTTACGAATGGAAGAATCTTCAAGTTTATGTTGGGGGAGATAATGTGTTTTCATGGTTTCTACCGAAAGCAAAAGTGCCCCTATCATTGTTTGATAAGCGAAATGAAGATGCTATCATTATTCCAAAAAGCTTGAAAACGCTGAACGGTCGATTTGGAATCAACCTGCTTTTGAATTCCAGAAACAAATCAAGACGGGCAGCAATCGTAAAATAATCTTCATTCATTACTTTTGCATCATGCAAAACAATAAACGCATTTTCGTATTGGCTGCCATCATTATCGTAGCAGCATTAACCAGATTGATTCCGCACCCGATGAACTTTACTCCGCTTGGAGCGATGGCATTATTCGGTTCGGCCTATTTTGGTCGTAAAGGCCTGGGTTTGCTGATCACCATGATTGCCTGGATGGTAAGCGATTTAGTTTTGAATAACTTAGTTTATGCATCAAGTGGAGGCTTTACTCTCTTCACAGAAGGCGCACTTTATATATATGGAAGCATTGTTTTGATCTATCTGCTTGGAAAGCACGTTTTAAATAAAGTCAGCATTGGCCGCATGCTTGTAGGAAGCGTTTCGGCTTCGGTGATCTTTTTCATCGTTTCTAACCTAGGTGTTTGGGCAAGTGGAACCATGTATCCATTATCTGTCGAAGGCCTGGTGGCATGCTATGCCGCTGCAATTCCGTTTTTTCAAAACACCCTTGCAGGAGATTTGGCTTATGCTGGATTATTGTTTTTCCTTTATGAGCGTTTTCTGAAATCACAGATGATCACTGATCGACTGAGGAGTTAGATTTCAACGGATTGAAAACCTGACGTATTTTTTTAATGAACCTGAAGTCTCAGCCTGTCGAGCCTCTTTTGGATTTAGGTGTTTAAAAAAAACCAACAATTCTGTTGATTCCAGAATATTTAATGGAAGAACATCAAATAGTCGAACCACCTGCATCGGTTAGCTTAAAACCCGCTTTATATAATCACCTCCATAGTTTAGTAAAACGCAGCGAGCGTTAAATATTGAATTTCTTCATCGAATAAATAATTACTGAATTCTTGCGCAGATTTTGGTTAAAATTTATCAAAGAAAAAAGCATTAAATCGAAATATTCTTTAAATCTGTACTCAACTTTCAAAGTCAACAATATTACCTTAGTCTAACAATTCCTATAAAGCGATGAAAAAGGATAAGATGAGAGATCGCAACCACTTGAGGTTTGAGCGTGATATCAAAATCAAAAAGGTCGATGCACGCAAGGCTGCTAAGAATAATTGGAAACGATTTCTAGAAACCGAAGATTTTGATGAATAGGACAATGCTTTGAGTAGTTAAAATTACCGTATTGTTTCATCATAAGTATTCTTAAGTCCTGATATCCTCGGGACTTTTTTCATGCATAAAACCTGTTCATTTATTATATTCGCGCTCCGCGAGGCGGCACCCAAACCGCTTTATTCATTGATAAACTGATCGATATGGCGCAGACAGCAACCGCAGAAAAAGAGATTACAAAAGACGAATTGAAACAAGAGGTTTTAAGTGACTTTCGCTTAGCAAATTACAGTCGTGAGATCAGTTTGATGGGGCGCAGGGAAGTGCTTACCGGAAAAGCCAAATTTGGAATTTTGGGCGATGGCAAAGAAATCGCTCAAATTGCGTTGACCAAACAATGGCAACCCGGTGATTGGCGATCAGGGTATTACCGTGATCAAACCATGATGATGGCCGCAGGTCAATTGACGGGCGAAGCATTTTTTGCTCAACTTTATGCTGATGCAGATGTAGAGCGCGAACCGGCCTCAGCAGGTAGAATGATGAACGGGCATTACGCCACGCGCACATTGGATGAGAATGGCCATTGGAAAAACCTGACAGAACAAGTCAATTCTTCGGCAGATGTTTCACCCACAGCCAGCCAGATGCCTCGACTTTTGGGGTTGGCGCTTGCGAGTAAATTTTTTAGAAATAACCCTGAATTAAATGATCACAAAACCTTTAGCCTGAGTGGAAATGAAATCGCTTTTGGCACCATCGGTGATGCATCTACAAGCGAAGGCATGTTTTGGGAGGCGATGAATGCTGCAGGGGTGTTGCAAGTGCCTGTGGTAATGTCTGTTTGGGATGATGGACATGGAATTTCTGTTCCTAAAAAGTTTCAAACCATAAAAGAAAGCATTAGCGAGGCATTATCGGGTTTTCAGCGTACAATAGACAAACCTGGCTTCGAGATTCTAAAAACCAAGGGTTGGGATTACCCGCACCTCATCCTTACTTATGAGAAGGCAGCAAAACTTGCACGCCAAGAGCATATTCCAGTCTTGGTTCATGTTGAAGAAGTAACTCAACCTCAAGGCCATTCCACGAGTGGATCCCATGAAAGGTATAAATCTCAAGAGCGGTTGCAGTGGGAAAAGGATTTTGATCCGATCTTAAAAATGAAAGAGTGGATCTTAGAAAAAGACCTGGCTACACAAGAGGAGTTGGACGAAATAGCCAATCAAGCCAAAAAGGATGCCCGCAATGCCAAATCAACAGCCTGGAAACAATTCCTTGAGCCGATAAAAGCGGAGCACAAAGAAGCGGTGGAGGTGCTCACTCAACTGGGTGCTGAAAGCAAGAATGGTGTGTTCATCAATAAAGTAAAGGATGAATTAGCAGCATCCATAGATCCGATGCGCAAGGAGATATACAGCAGTATCAGACGTGCATTACGCTATTGCCGTGCTGAGCAGTTTGCAGCAAAAAACAAAGCCGTGGCATGGCTTGATCAGAAGATGAAAGAGAATGAAGATCGTTATTCTTCCCATCTTCTTTCGCAATCAGATCTGTCTCCGTTAAACATTGCAGCGATTGACCCTGATTTTTCCGATGATGCTGCAGAAGTAGATGGAAGGGAAATATTACGCGACAATTTTGACGCTTTATTGGCAAAATATCCTGAGCTGATCATTTTCGGAGAAGATTCAGGAAAAATTGGCGGAGTAAATCAAGGGCTGGAAGGTTTGCAAGCAAAGCATGGTGAACATCGCGTATTTGATACCGGTATTCGAGAATGCACCATTATTGGTCAGGGGATTGGAATGGCGATGCGTGGCTTGCGTCCGATAGCAGAAATTCAATACCTCGACTATCTTTTGTATGCAATTCAGATCATGAGCGATGATTTGGCAACGGTTCAATACCGAACCAAAGGCGGACAAAAAGCTCCCTTGATCATTCGTACGCGCGGCCATCGATTAGAAGGAATTTGGCATAGCGGCTCACCGATGGGTATGATCATTAATTCTATCAGAGGAATGCACGTGTGCGTCCCTCGAAACATGACCCAGGCTGCGGGGATGTACAATACCTTGCTCAAAGGTGATGATCCGGCCATCGTGATTGAATCCCTCAACGGATACCGTCTAAAAGAAAAACCCCCACAAAATTTAGGGGAATTCAAAGTTGCTTTGGGCAAAGTAGAGGTGATGACAGAAGGTGAAGACATCACCATTGTCACGTATGGCTCTATGGTTCGCATGTGTGTTGATGTTGCAAAACAACTCAAGGAAGTAGGCATTTCAGCAGAAGTGATCGATGTGCAAACCTTATTGCCATTTGATCTCGAAAACGATGTGCTTAAAAGTCTGGAAAAAACCAATCGAATCTTATTTGTAGATGAAGACGTCCCTGGAGGAGCAAGTGCATTTATGCTTCAGCAGGTATTGGAAAAGCAAGGTGGTTATCGCTTCCTTGATTCAAAGCCAACCACGCTCACAGCTAAAGCTCACCGTCCTGCCTATGCATCAGATGGAGATTATTTTTCCAAGCCTTCTAATGAAGATATCTTTGAAACGGTTTACGCCATTTTACGCGAGGCCAATCCACAGCAATACCCTGATTTGTTTTCATGATGAAACGGGCGTTAGTGCTCATAGCTCTGTTTTTTAGTTTGGTGTTTTCCGCCCGCAGCGGTGATGAGAAATTTCAAATGACTTTGATGCTTTCGCCAACAGCAGAGTGGGTGAGGTTTGGCCAAAGTTTAAACGCTTCGGTTTACAACAATCAATGGGGCACCAAGTTGAGTTACAACTTCGGGTTTGAATACAAGCACTTTTTTGATCCATCGCTGAGCTTCTCCACCGGTTTAATGTATATGAACAAAGGGTTTAGAAATCAAATATTTGAGGCAGCAACTCCTCAAAACCCCAATCCGAAAAAGGAAGCCGTTGGCGCAACATTAGGAAGTGCGCACATTGCCGCGGTTCCGCTTTATATCAATGTTCATCATAGGTTGAGACGAAAAGTTGAAATGATATATACGGCTGGAATTGCTGCCGGATATCTTTTTTCAGAACGAGCGCGAAATAATTATTACAGCGATGAAACCAACCCTCAGCAAGGATTTTTTGACCTGTCAGAAGGTGCTTCCAATGTGAATCTTTTTGTTGATTATTACGTGGGAGCGCATATTGGAGTAGGCATTTCGGCTTATTTCAAGCGCAGTTTTTTACTCATCATACAGCCGATGTATAAGCACCAACTGCATGATGCGCGAGATTATTTAGGACAATTTTCTTCTAATGATCCATTTAGCGTTCGAATGAATAGTTTTGGTATAGATGTCAAACTTGGATACTTCTTCACCAAACAGATCAAAGACCGGCAACAGAAATTTTAACCGCTGGCTGTTTTTTGCGGTGGTGGCCTTGCTTGCGTTGTTATTGGTTCAGTCGGTATTCAGGCCGATTCGCGAGATTCCATTGGCGGGAGCACAACCACAAACAGAGATCAAATCATGGACTGATGAAAGTTGGTTTTCAGCACAGTTTCAACGTAACGTAGCAGAGCACAGCGGACTTCAGTTTGCCTTCCGGCCAATGATCGTGCGACTGTTCAACCAATTGCGCTTCTCCTTGTTTGGCGAACACACGTCCGTGATCACTATCGGTGAAGATGGCTATTATTTTGAAACAGCTTATCGCGCCTCGGTGTGTGGACTTGATTTTCTTGGAGAGGAAAAGCTACTTGCACGCCTTGACTCGTTGGATCGATTTAGAGATCAGTTGTTACGAAAAGGTAAGCGATTGGTTATTATGATCGCCCCTAACAAATGGCGAACGTTGAGGAAACGAATCAGTTGGAATTGCGAGCGTAATAACGCACCAACCAATTATGGTTTTTTGATGCCGCAGCTTCAGCAGCGTGGTTATGCCGTGTATGATGGTGTTGATCTGTTTTGCTATGATCATGACAACGGAGCCGAACACCCTCTGCATAGCAAGCAGGGAACACACTGGAGTTTGTTTGGCGCAGCATTGTCAATGGATTACTTGCGTTTTGCCTTTTCTCAAGAGGGAATCAAGTTACCCGAAGTTGAGGTTGAGCGTCTTGACGTTAGCGATGAGCCAAGACATACCGATAGAGATTTACATGACCTTCTAAACATCATGGCTCAACCGAAAAAAGAGCAGTTGGCCTATCCTGTATTGAGTTTTGAGGGCAATTACAAGCCTAAAGTAACCGTGATAGGCGACAGTTATTATTGGAGCTATTATTACCTTGGAGCGCATCAGGGGTTGTTTGGAAACGGAAGTAAGTTTTTCTACTACAACAGATCCATGATTGGGGACGACTCCAATGCACCGCGTTTGAACCTCAGCGATTCTTTGCGAAAACAAGAGATCAACACCTCTGATGCCGTGCTGCTGGTAATGAGCGAAGCCTCCCTGACCGATGTGGGGTTCGGTATTCATCGGGTGGTATTGGACGAATAGCATTGTAAGACAGCAGGAGTGAAGTGGTTTTTGATGATCCATTTTACCATAGTTAACAGAAAATGTTATTTTGGCTCTTTATTTATCACCATTTGCTGCGGAAAAACCATATCAAAACACGTTATTTCTGAATTTTTTATAGCTTTAAGTGATGGTAAAGGTCTTTTAATCTATTAACCTGAAAATCAAAATAAAATGAAAAGCTTTATCGTAACCGTTGGTGTTTTTTTATACGTCTGTAGCAATTCTTTTTGCCAGTTCAGTGCAGAAGTCCCAAATTATGTTTTGGCAGAAAACAGCAACTTTATTGTGAATATCATTACCATGGCAGATATAGGAATTCACAAACAAAGTAGCTATATAAAAACTTCGTCTTTTAACAGTAAACAACGTATCGACCCAAAGGACTATGAAGGTCCTAATGAAGGATTGTTTAATGCATTAGCGCAAATGATAACAAAAGAATTCGAAAAAATGAATATGCATCCAGCGGCATTTTTAAATACAGACATGACCAAAATGCAAGATCCCAGTTTTATGAATAGAATGAATGAAGAGTTTTTTGATAACCGGCCAGGTTTTGTAGTCAATATTATTTGCATGAATTGGGAAAAGGAAGTTAGTGCGTTTATGAAAAATAAGCTGGAGTTGGACAAGGTGAAACCAGTCACGCTGAACATTGCTAAAGTTGGCGAAACGGATGCTTCTAAAGTTTATTACTTAATGGGTGGTAAATCATTAGGCCAGGCACTTGGTAAGTTGGAGAAGGCGATCTCGGAAAAACCGGATTCTTATTTTTTGAATAGAATGGAAATTGATGAAAAATACTATGAAGAGTCAAACGCTAAGAGTGGGCAATTTGATAAAATGTTAAAGGAAGAAGAGTCGTTTGATACCTACCCCGATGAAAGTGAGCTTAAAGAAACTGTAGTTCTTGTGGTCGGATATGGCAAGAAAGGCGGTATGCTACAAAGACAATTTGCCAGGCATATGGATAAGTATTACCCATATAAATACAAGCTTATCAATCAAGAAGAGTACATGGAGGAGCTTAAAAATGATTATAAATATATGTTCATTCCCAAAGGTTACATGGTCAATAAAGTTAAAACAAGTTCATCAGGGCGTACTACAAGTCAAAAGGTGCAGATGATTTATTACGTGATAAAGAATGCAGAATCCTTCAATGTTTATTACGGTAATAATAGGAAAAAATTAGAATCCAAGGCAAAGGAAAACCCTTCAGCAGGAATGAAGAAGGCGCTCAAATACATGCGGGATTATTACAATTGGGACTAATCAATAAAGTTTAGAATTAAGCCGCTAAAGCCGATTCAAAGCTGGCTCACGTAAACGAAATAATCTCGCTCGAAAAGCCCTCCATAAAGCTGAAGAAGAAACCATAATTCTTTCCTCAGTCCAACCAGATGCTCAGCTCATCTAGCACGAATAAGCACTGTCGGAGTAGGACGCTGGGGTTATTGAAGATTCTGGCGGCTAATAATTTCACGCTAAAGGTGTTTTGCGCGGTAATTAAAGCTACTTTTGCACC
>JBBDRU010000307.1:0-17436 GCA_040905305.1 Salibacteraceae bacterium
TAATGATTCAAATAGATGGTAGTGCTAACAAATCAAATTTGGGAGCTAATGCAATTCTTGCTGTTTCTCTTGCCATTGCAAAAGCGGCTGCTCAAGATCACGGACTCCCTCTCTATCGTTATGTTGGGGGTGTAAATGCCAACATATTGCCCATTCCCATGATGAATATTTTGAATGGGGGAGTTCATGCCGATAACAAAATAGATATTCAGGAGTTCATGATTATGCCTGTAGGCGCTGATCGATTTAGCGAATCGCTTAGAATGGGGACAGAGGTTTTTCATCATTTAAAAAGTGTATTGAAAAAAGACGGATTTTCAACCAATGTTGGTGATGAAGGTGGTTTTGCTCCAAACTTAGAAAGCAACGAGCAAGCTGTGGAGTATGTTTTAACAGCCATAGAGTCTGCCGGTTATAAGCCTGGCGAGGATATTCATATTGCTTTGGATGCAGCGAGCAGTGAGTTTTATGATTCAGATAAAAAACGCTATGTGTTCAAAAAATCATCTGGAAAACAGCTTGAGCCTGAAGCCATGGTGGAATATTGGAGTAACTGGGTTGATAAATACCCTATTATATCGATTGAAGACGGAATGGATGAAGATGACTGGGAGGGCTGGAAAAAGTTGACCGAATCAATCGGCAGCAAAATACAACTAGTAGGGGATGATTTGTTTGTTACCAACACGCAAAGACTTCAAAAAGGAATTGACTCTGGTATTGCCAATTCAATTTTAATAAAGGTGAATCAGATCGGAACGTTAACAGAAACCATCAATGCGGTGCAAATGGCGTCTGCAAATAGTTACACTTCCGTTATGAGTCACAGAAGTGGAGAGACAGAAGACACTACGATTGCTGATTTGGCAGTAGCTTTGAGTACTGGACAGATCAAAACCGGTTCTGCATCGCGAAGTGATAGAATAGCAAAATACAACCGTTTACTACGTATCGAAGAAGAACTTGGCTCAACGGGAGTTTTTCCGGGAAAACAATTCAAGTTTCTTTAAGTTATTTGCCTTGTAAATAACAACAACTCGTATTACTTTCGTGACCCTTGCATTTTGAGGGAGCCGATAGGCTTATTTTATTAATTGAAAAAGAAGAGAAAGAAGATGTCAGATTTTGCAGAATTACACTTTCAGGGAGAGGTATATAAACTTCCCATTGTAGAAGGATCAGAAAATGAAAAAGCCCTTGATATATCAAAACTTAGAGCTCAGTCTGGTTTAATCACGATTGATCCAGGTTATAAAAATACAGGATCGACTAAGAGTGCAATTACTTTTTTAGATGGTGAAAAAGGGATATTGAGGTACAGAGGATACCCGATCGAGCAATTGGCTGAATCTTCTTCATTTCTTGAGGTGGCGTATTTGATTATCTACGGCAACCTCCCAAATAAGAAAGAACTGGCCGATTGGCGTACAGATATAACATATCATACACTTATTCATGAAGATTTTAAAGTACTTTTAGAAGGTTTCCCTTCAAATGCTCATCCGATGGGAGTGCTGTCTTCTTTAGTGACCTCGCTTACTGCGTTTTATCCAGAATCTCTTGACCCTGTTCGTTCAGCCCATCAAGTAAGAATGAGTATTGTTCGTTTATTAGCAAAGCTTCCTACACTTGCGGCTTGGGCTTATAAGAATGAAATCGGTCAGCCACTTGTATATCCAAAGAATAACCTTGACTATACAGGAAACTTCTTAAGGATGATGTTTGCCACTCCAGCTGAGGATTTTACACCAGACCCTGTGGTTTCTTCGGCCTTGAATAAACTTTTGATATTGCATGCCGAACATGAGCAAAACTGCTCTACCAGTACCGTTCGAATTGTTGGTTCATCTCATGCAAGTCTCTATGCTTCGGTTTCAGCCGGAATTAATGCGCTATGGGGGCCATTGCACGGTGGTGCAAACCAGGCGGTGATAGAAATGCTCGAAGCGATTAAGGCAGATGGAGGGGATGCCGATAAATATTTGGCCAAAGCAAAAGATAAGGATGATTCTTTTCGATTGATGGGATTTGGTCATAGGGTTTATAAAAACTTTGATCCAAGAGCAAGAATTATTAAAAAAGCTGCTGACGATGTTTTAGAAAAGCTTGGGGTGAATGATCCTATTTTGGAAATTGCCAAGAAATTAGAAGAGGCAGCATTAAGTGACCCATACTTTGTCGAAAGAAAGCTGTATCCAAACGTTGATTTTTATTCTGGTATTATCTATCGTGCTTTGGGTATTCCAACTAATATGTTTACCGTGATGTTTGCTCTGGGAAGATTACCTGGTTGGGTAGGTCAGTGGAAAGAAATGCGTGAAAATAATGAACCTATTGGAAGACCAAGACAGGTTTATACAGGCGAAAACGAACGTAATTACATCCCAATCGAAAAGCGATAGGATAGTTCTTAATAACCTGAATTCGATTATTATTTGGAGTTTCAGATTTTCGTAAAATGTGATAAGCAAGACACAATTCCAACGCTGTAGCGGGCTAACGCTGACGCGCGAGTATAGCAACGCAGTAAGTCAGGTTTTATGTATAAGCCGCAGCTCATATTCACCTCTTAAACAGCGATTCTCTGCTTGAAATCACTCTATGTGTTCTTGCATCGACTTTCGTTGAAACTCACTATTCATAGGTAGTCTGAATCCTGAAGAATAATCAAACGTATGTTCTAGGAAAGCCGCTCTTTTGCGGCTTTTTTCGTTTCATTTCATATATTGACTTTTCTTATTTGATCCAAGGTTTCGTTTGGGTATTGTACTTGGTTTGCTCAACAATAAAAAGCCCCGTTGATTCCTGAAAACCAACGGGGCAAAAAAAAACATGTTTAAACCAAACGCTTTAAGCGATAATCGCTTTTTCTGTTAGATTTCTGACTTTTTCAGCTTCTTCTTTTGCAAGTTCTTCATCAACTAAAATTCGTCCACTATGCTCATCTGTAATAACCTTTTTACGAGCGGCAATATCAAGCTGGCGTTGTGGTGGGATTTTAATAAAGGAACCACCAGAAGAGCCTCGTTCAACCGGCACAACGGCCAAACCATTTTTTACACTTCCTCTGATTCTCTTATAAGCAGTCAGCAAACGCTCTTCAATTGAATCAGCTGCTTCTTTTGAAGCTTTCACCAAGGCGGTTTCTTCCTTCTCTGTCTCTTTCACAATACCTTCCAGCTCTTTTTGTTTTAGCTCAAGATCCTTTCTGCGCTCGTTGATCGCCTCCTGGGCTGTCTCCATGACTTCTTTCTTTTGTTCGATTTGGGCTTCAAACTCCTTCATCCGTTTTTCAGCAAGCTGGATTTCTAAGGTTTGATACTCAATCTCTTTTGAAAGGGAGTCAAACTCACGATTGTTTCGGACGTTTTTTTGTTGCTCCTCGTACTTCTTTATTAAGTCACTTGACTCAATAATCGCGTTTTTTCGATCAGACACTTTATTTTCTAAATCTTCCAATTCAGTTTGAAGGTTGTTTAGTCTGGTTTGTAGACCTTCAACTTCATCATGAAGGTCTTCGACCTCTAACGGAAGTTCACCTCTGATTATTCTGATTTTGTCAATTGCAGAATCAATAAGTTGAAGACGGTAGAGTGCTCTTAACTTTTCTTCTACTGTACTGTCTTTTACGCTTTTCTTTGTTGCCATAGATTATGATATGAAGTAATGTACTGGGTTTGTTTGTACCTCTGACAAAAGGACGGCAAAGGTAGAAAATTTTCCCTCAAGATATTCCTTGATTAAATTGGGTGTAAATTGCTCGCTTTCAAAGTGTCCGACATCTAGAATCATAATTCTATCTTCTGCATCAAAAAAATCATGGTATTTATAGTCGCTTGTGATGAAAACATCCGCTTGCTGCTGGATGGCGTCAGAAAGTAAAAAGCTACCTGAACCTCCGCAAAATGCAACCTTTTTTATAGGGTCAGCAACTTTTTTTGTATGCCTGATAACTGAGCAATTCAACCGAGTGGCAACTAATTGCAGGAAGGCATTAACCTGCTGCGGTTTATCAAATGTTCCAATCATCCCGCTGCCAACCTGCTCGTATTGGTTTTCGAGGGAAATTATATCATAAGCGACCTCTTCATATGGATGCGCCTTTATCAATCCAGACAATACCTTGCCTTGAATTTGAGCCGGAAAAATCACTTCGATTTTAATTTCTTCTTCTATATGGTCATTACCAACCTTCCCCTTATAAGGGTTGGCTTGCTCTCCACCTCGGAAGGTTCCATGTCCAGAAACGTTGAAACTGCAATGATCATAATGTCCAATATTACCGGCTCCTGCATAAAAAAGAGCTGATCGCACCGGCTCAACATCCGTTTTTGGCACAAAAGTTATAAGCTTTTTGAGGATTTCTTTTTTAGGTTTAAGAATTTCAAGATTTGACAATCCCAGCACCTGACCAATTTTGGCATTTACGCCATGTATCACATTGTCTAAATTGGTGTGAATGGCATATATAACAATATCATTCTTAATGGCCTTTATGATCGTCCGCTCTATGTAGTTTTTACCTGTCAATTGCTTTAGCGCTTTGAATACAATTGGGTGATGAGCAATGATTATATTACACCCTTTTTGAATGGCCTCTTCAACCACGGCTTCAGTGCAGTCGAGTGTGCATAAAACACTTTTAACATCTTCATTGACATTGCCGCAAATCAAACCTGCGTTATCATAACTTTCTTGATAGGAAGGTGGGGCAAGTTCCTCTAGTGCTTTAATTAGTTCTTTTAATAACATCTTGTATCAATCTGACTTTGCAAAGAATAATCAATATCATACAAACTACCTTTGCTTTTGTGAAATTTCTACTATTTCCTTTTGCTTTTCTATATGGGCTCGGTGTTTTTGTCCGTAACTTTTTGTTTGATCGAGGCTTGTTAAAACAAAACACCTATCCCTTTCCTGTCATAGGGGTTGGTAATTTGCGCGTAGGAGGGACTGGAAAAACACCTATGGTGGCTTATTTGGCCAGCTTATTAGAAAAGGATAAATTTCATATTGCTGTTTTGAGTAGAGGCTATGGCAGAAAGAGCAAGGGTTACGTTTTGGCGTCTGATATGACTGAACCCGAAATCATGGGAGATGAATCTTATTTGCTCAAATCAAAATTTCCAAAATCCATCGTTGCTGTTGATGAGAATCGAGTTCATGGCATTGAGAAGTTGAGGAAGGAAGTAGATACAATTGATGTTGTTTTGTTGGATGATTCTTTTCAGCACCGTTCTGTTAAACCGGGATTTTCCATCCTGTTGACAGCCTATTCTAAACTCTACATTGATGATTATTTGTTGCCAGTTGGTAGGTTGCGTGAACCGGCATTTGGCGCAGCTCGTGCAGATTGTATTGTCGTGACGAAATGTCCTCCAAAACTTGATATCCACACAAGAAGAACCATCAGGGAGCGGCTCAGACCTAGAAGTCATCAGCAGGTGTTTTTTGCTTATGAGCATTATTCCGCGCTAAACTCATTGACTCCCGGTTCAAACGCTTTGCTCATGGATAGCATCAAGAATCACCACATATTGCTTGTTACCGGACTAGCAGATCCATCATGGATATTTGACCATCTTGAAGAACTAACTGCACAGGTGGTGCATCTGAAGTTTCCTGACCATCATTGGTTTACAGAGGTAGATTTGGACGATATAATTCAAGGTTTCGAATCAATAGATGCAAAGAATAAATTGATCATTACGACCGAAAAAGATGCCCAGCGACTGAAAAAGTGGATACAAAGTGAGAAATTCGCAAAACTTCCCTGGTATAGTATTGAACATCAAATGATGCTTTTCCCGGAAAACGCAAAAGACTTTCAAAAAACAATAGATGAGTTTATCAGATCGTATAAATGAGACCGTAGCCTCAATATACAGCCGTATCAAAGAAAGGCCAACAATAGGAGTGGTTTTGGGTACAGGTTTGGGAGGTTTTGTAAATCAACTGGATATCGAACTAGAGATACCGTATGCTTCTATTCCTCATTTCCCGGTGAGCACGGTTCAAGGACATGATGGTAAGCTTATTTTTGGCACATTATTGGGAAAGCCCGTGCTGGCTATGAAAGGAAGGTTTCATTACTATGAAGGGTACTCCATGAGTGAGGTCACATATCCTATCAGAGTTATGAAGGAGTTGGGTATTCAATCGCTGTTGTTGTCTAATGCAAGTGGCGGAGTCAACCCTGAATTTAAGATTGGTGACATCATGGTCGTCCATGATCATATCAACCTCTTTCCTTCCAATCCATTGATTGGATCTAATGATAATGATCTTGGTTCTCGCTTTCCTGATATGTCAGAACCGTATGATAGGGGGTTTATTCAAATCATGGAACGATGTGCCGTGGATTCGGGTATTTCCATTCAAAAAGGCGTTTATGCCGGAGTGCCCGGCCCTTGTTTTGAAACTCCCGCAGAATACAAATATTTACGGGTTATTGGAGCAGATGCCGTTGGTATGAGCACCGTTCCTGAAAATATTGTTGCGCGTCATGCAGGAATGAAAGTTGCTGCGTTATCGGTTATTACTGATTTAGGTATAGAAGGAAAAATTGAAAAAATTAGCCATGAAGAGGTGCAACAAGCCGCAGCGCAAGCAGAGCCTAAAATGGCTGAATTAGTAAAGCTTTTCTTTGCCAGGCTTTAGTGCCACTCTTTTGATCGAGCTATATAACTTTGCAATTGAATGAATTTGACCCAGAAAACAATCGATAAATACGAAGCTGTAATTGGACTGGAAGTGCATGCCCAGCTGCTGACCAAGACTAAAGCTTTTTCAGCCGAGCGCAATGAATATGGCAATTTGCCAAATACAAATACAGGACCCATAAGTTTGGGGCATCCTGGTACCTTACCGTTGCTAAACGAAAAAAGTATTGAGTTTGCTGTGAGGTTGGGTTTAGCCTGTCAATCAAACATTAGAAGTGAAAACCAATTTGCGAGGAAGAACTACTTCTATGCCGACTTACCAAAAGGTTATCAAATAACACAGGATAAAACACCTATCTGCACGGGTGGTGCTATTGTGATCAAGAATGATAACGGAGAAAGTAAAAGAATCGGATTGACAAGAATCCACATAGAAGAGGATTCAGGTAAAAGCATTCATGATATCTCCCCATTTGAAACCCTGATCGACCTCAATCGTGCGGGAGTGCCATTGTTAGAAATCGTTTCAGAACCTGATATGCGCAGTGCTGGTGAGGCATATTCCTACTTGACTGAAGTGCGTAAACTCGTTCGATACCTCGAAATATGCGATGGAAACATGGAGGAAGGTAGTCTTCGGTGCGATGCAAATGTTTCAATTAGGAAAAAAGGGGCAGGTGAATTTGGTACGCGTGTGGAAATCAAAAATTTAAATAGCATCCGAAATGTAAAAAGAGCGATTGAGTTTGAATGCTTGAGGCATATTGAAGTAGTGGAAAATGGTGGTCAAATCCAACAAACAACACTGACATTTAATGCAGCCTCTGGCGAAACATCAATGATGCGAACCAAGGAGGAGGCTGATGACTATCGTTACTTTCCTGAGCCGGACCTGCAACCATTTATCGTAACAAAGGATTATATTGAAGAAGTAAGGAAAACATTGCCTCCGCTTCCGGCAGAATTATTTGAGAAATATATAACGCGCTATGGGTTGAGTGAATACGATGCCAGTGTATTAACTGATGATAAGCATTTCGCCTTGTACTTTGAGTCTTTACTCGACTTTGTAAAAAACCCAAAGTCTGCTGCCAATTGGATGATGGGAGAGATTAAAGGACATATCAATGAACAAGCCATAGAGATTAAGGAATTCGAGTTGAGTCCTAGGCAATTAGCAGAGTTAATAAACTTGGTGGATGAAGGTAAAATGGGAAGAACACTTGCTTCACAGCAACTTTTCCCATTGATGTTGCAAAACCCTACTCAAGCCGCACGCTCTCTGGCAGAGGCTCATCAATTGGTGCAGGTTGGTGATGAATCTGAGCTGCAAGCGTGGATTCAAAATGCCGTTGAAAAGTATCCGGATAAAGTTGCCGAGTACAAGGGCGGTAAAAAAGGTATATTGGGCTTGTTTATGGGAGAGGTTATGCGTTTAAGCAATGGTAAAGCCGACCCAAAGAAAACGAATGAATTAATAAGAAAAGCATTAGAAAATTGAGTATTATGATGATTAAGAATAAATTTCTGACGCTGGCAGTCTTGGCTTTGGTGCTTGCAGCGTGTGCTAATGACCAGTCTAATGGCAATGGAGATCACGATAACACGGAGCAGGCTGAAGGCACAACGCGCATTTCTGGTCTGCTAAAAGGCGCGAAATCTATACCGGTATATTTTGAAAAGCTCAATGCTAATTCAATCGACCCAATAGATACTGTGATGACGGATGAAAATGGGACGTTTAGCACGGATTTACTAATTGAGCAATTGGGCTTTTACCGTTTGGCTTTGAACGAGCAAAACGCTTGTGTATTGATCTTGGAGCCAGGCGGCAAGGTGGAGCTCAATGCAGATGTCAGTAACATTTATGAAACCTATAAAGTGATTGGATCCGAGGAGTCGCAGCGTTTGAAAGATTTAAACGAAATTTTAGGCAAGCGTGACTCTGTTGGAATGGCCGTGCAAGACGCACAGATGACTCAAAATAAAGAAAAGTTCGAATCAGCGATGGCCGCATATCAAGCCATTCAAGTTGATATGGTTGATGATATTAAAAAGTTTATAGATGAAAAGCCGGCTTCTTTGTCTTCTCTTGCAGCCATTCAAAACCTAGATTCAGACGCTGATTTGGAGTATTATAAAAAAGTCGTTGATGCCCTAGAAGGAAAGGTGGAAGGAAATGACTTTTATGAGGCTATGAAATTTCAAGTTGAAAAATCACAGACCTTGGCAGTAGGTTCAGAAGCTCCGGAAATCGCGCTTCCTCAACCTAATGGTCAAGAGCTTAAACTATCGGATTTACGCGGTCAATATGTGCTCGTAGATTTTTGGGCTTCGTGGTGTGGGCCTTGCAGAAGAGAAAACCCTAACGTGGTTCGTGTTTATGAAAAATATCACGACAAGGGATTTGAAATTCTCGGTGTTTCGCTTGATAAGAATTCAAAAGCATGGCTTCAAGCTATTGAGCAGGATGGACTAAAGTGGAAACATATCAGCGATTTAAAATATTGGAAATCAGAGGTTGTTCCTGAATATCAAATCCAGGGTATTCCACTTACTTACCTAATCGACCCTGAAGGAAAAATTGTTGCAAAAAATCTTAGGGGGTCAGCCTTAGAGGAAAAGCTGGCAGAAATCTATAACTAAAGGTTATGCAAAAGGCTAGTTTGTTCTTGTTGGTTGCCTTTTATTCTGGCATTGGAAACGCGCAAACCGATGAGGAATATTGGCAGCAAGAACTTCACTATGAAATTGAGGTTATATTGGATGATAATAATCATTTCCTTCATGCGGAGGAGGAAATAACATACATCAACAACAGTCCTGATACCCTTTCATTTATCATATTTCATTTATGGCCAAATGCATACAGTGATAAATCCTCTGCGCTTGGCAGGCAATTGATCAACAGCAGTAATACGTCACTGGCATTTGCAAGCAAAGAAGAAATGGGTTTTATCGATAGCTTATCGTTTACTCTTGATGGAAAACCTTGCATATGGGAATTCGATGAAAACCATATGGATATCTGCACTCTATATCTAGAGAAACCTCTAATTCCTGAGGCCTCTGTTATAATCTCAACTCCATTTAGGGTTAAGCTTCCAAGTGGAAAAATTTCTCGATTGGGTCATATTGGTCAGAGTTATCAAATCACCCAGTGGTATCCCAAGCCGGCAGTATATGATAAAAATGGTTGGCATCCAATGCCATATCTGAATCAGGGTGAGTTTTATTCAGAATTCGGTTCGTTTGATGTTCGGATTACATTGCCGGCAAACTATACCGTGGGAGCCACAGGTGATCTTCAGTCACAAGGTGAAATAGAGCGATTAGATCGTTTAGTTGATGAAACAGAGCGATTTATCAAAATGACAAATGATAATAAAACATGGTCAAAGGTGCGCTCAGAGATCAGTTTTCCTGAGAGTGATTCAACCTTAAAAACCCTTCATTATCGCCAAAGCAAGGTTCATGATTTTGCATGGTTCGCAGACAAAAGATATCACGTTTTGAAAGGAGAGGTAGAGCTACCTCATTCAAAAGAAACCGTTTCCGTTTGGACAATGTTTACGAATAAGGATGCTGAGCAATGGGCAAAGAGCATTGAATATATGCATGATGCTGTTTATTACTACAGTTTGTGGAATGGCGATTATCCATACCACCAAGCCACGGCTGTTGATGGAACAATTAGTGCAGGTGGTGGCATGGAATACCCAAATGTTACAGTCATAGGATCAATGCAAACCGATTTCATGCTCGAAACGGTTATTATGCATGAAGTTGGCCATAATTGGTTTTATGGAATTTTAGGAAGTAATGAGCGCGATTTCCCTTGGATGGATGAAGGGATGAACAGCTTTAACGAGTTACGCTACTTAAACACGAAGTACCCCGATGCTAAAATGTTTATTGGCAATCGAGACCTTAAAATTCTTGACAAGATTGGCTTGTCCAATTATAGACCCGGTGACTCTCATTATCTTACTTATTTGCTTTCCGCTCGTGCTAATCAAGATCAAAGCCACTTGATAAAGTCAGATGAATACTCATCGTTGAATTATGGTGCAATAGTTTATTCTAAATCTGGAGTTGCGTTTGATTACCTGAGGACTTATCTGGGAAATGAGCTTATGGATAAGGTAATGAAGACGTATTTTGAGGCCTACAAATTCAAGCATCCTTATCCTGAAGATTTCAGAAGAATTGCTGAGGAAGTTACAGAGGAAGATCTATCTTGGTTTTTTGATCAGATACTGGGAAGTGTTGCAAAGATTGATTATAAACTTAAAAAATTAAAAATCAAGGATCAACAAAGCGAACTTACCATGCGCAATGCTGGAGGTGTATCATCACCTGTCAATGTAGTATCCTTTTTCGAAGGTGATGCAGTAGATTCTCAATGGGTTGCGGGATTTATGAGCGATACTACTATTGTTATCAATACAATTGTTGATAGTGTTGAAATAGATCCCGATTGGCGTATTCCGGAAATTAGAAGAGGAAACAATTACTTAGATGCTAATAGAGTTTTAAAGAAGGTGGAGCCTTTAAACGTTTCACCATTCAGCATTGAGAATCCGAGGGAAACACAACTTCATGTTGTCCCTATTGTAGGCGCCAACTTTCCGAATGGATTCATGCCTGGTTTAGCTGTTTATAATAGCACAATACCTGTTAGAAAACTGAATTTTTTGATAGCTCCAATGTTTTCCACAAAATCTATCACACCATCAGGCAGCGCAGAGGCTTACTACATGATCACACCTGAGGGTTCTGCTTTAGAATCTATTGATATTGGTGCGAATTTTAAACGTTACACCCATCGTTTTGGGTTTTCTCTACCCAGCTTGGCCTATAATAGATTCGAGCCCTATTTAAGAGTTGATTTTCGACCGCCTAGCGCTTCAGGGTTGTGGGATCATGAATTGGTGATAAGCAGTGTTGTTGTGGCAGAAGAAGAGTATGTTACTTCGGAGTTTGGCGAAACTTCAATTCAAATGACAAATAATCTATTCTCCAGGGTTCAATACGATTTGCTTTATGATCATCCTATTTATAAGTCTTCATTTAGAACAAATGCTGAACTGCATGAAGATTATTTGAGGGGAAGCATTGAGATCAAGAATCAGATCAACTTTTTAGATAAAGTCATGCTTAGATCAAGAGTTTTTGGAGGTTTGTTTTTTTATAATAATTCCACCGATCCGCGTTATAACTACCGCATGGATGGTCAGTTTGGGAGCAATGATTATGCCTATGATGCTACGTTGCTTGATCGGTCATCCACAGATGGAATACTTATGCGTCAGATGACTGAAACTCACGGAGCCTTTAAAACATTAAATGGAATTGGGCAGTCTAATTTAGGCTTGTTTGCCCATAACCTGGAATTGGATGCTGCAAAAATTCCAATAGGTTTGTTTTCTGACGTGGGTTATAACTTTCAAGGGAATACATTGTATGATGCTGGCTTGTTTCTTCGACTGGCAAAAGGATTTTTCACGTTGTATGCACCTTTGGTTTTCAGCAAGAATATTCAAAATGAGATCGATGCTAATGGGCGTGATTTTGGAGATTTAATCCGATTTAAGGTTGATTTTGCCTTGCTTGATATAATGAAAATGAGACGCCAACTAAACCTGTGATTTGACCACAAAACGAAACATCTACTTCGCCTCAGATTTTCATCTCGGCTCATTCGCGAACGACTCAATTCCTACAGAGCGTGAGCTAAAGGTGGTTAGATGGCTTGATAGTATTAAGAGTGACTGCGCGGAGCTTTACCTTTTGGGTGATGTTTTCGATTTTTGGTTCGAGTATGAGCATGTGGTTCCGAAAGGATTTATCCGTTTGCTGGGAAAGTTGGCCGAATTATCTGATGAGGGTGTTGATCTTCACATTTTTACCGGAAATCATGATGTTTGGATGTTTGACTACTTCGAGCTACAACTCAATGCGAAAGTTCACCACCATCCGATAGAGCGTGAATGGGGAGGGAAACAATTCATTATTGGACATGGTGATGGATTGGGGCCGGGAGACCAGGGCTACAAATTCATTAAAGGTGTTTTTTCAAATTCTGTGGCTCAGCGACTTTTTGCCTTTCTCCATCCATATATCGGTGTCAAAATGGCTCGGTTTTTCTCACGAAAAAGTAGGGAAACGAACGTTGATCGAGATCAATCTTTCTTAGGTGAAGAAGAATACCTCATTCGATATTGCAGAGAGGTGCTTAAACACAAACACGTTGATTACTTCATCTTTGGTCATAGACACTTAGTCATAGACTTTGAGCTTAATGATAGAAGCAGGTATATCAACTTAGGAGAATGGTTCACAACGTGTAATTATGCGAAGTTCGATCAACATTCACTCGTCCTTCAATCTTTTGAAAGTTGATCCATCTTTAAGATTAATTCTGCCAATCGGTTTGAGTATCCCCACTCGTTGTCATACCATCCGACCACTTTGACCATTCTGCCAAGAACAGAGGTTAGTTGGGCGTCAAAAACTGAAGAATGTGGGTTTCCGATTACATCTCTTGACACGATAGGATCTTCGGTATATTCCAGGATGTTTTTTAAACTTGATTGTGAAGCCTTAAAAAACGCTTTGTTGATCGCTTCCACACTGGTGGATTTCTTCACCATGCAGCTTAAGTCTGTTAATGAGCCGTTTGGAACAGGAACTCGGATTCCTGCGCCACCGATATGACCATCGAGTTCGGGAAATATTTTGGTTATTGCTTTTGCAGCTCCAGTAGTTGTTGGTACAATGCTTTCGGCTGCAGCTCTTCCTCTGCGCCAATCTTTGTGGGGGGCGTCATGGAGTCGTTGATCCGAGGTATAGGAATGCACAGTAGAGATATAAGCCTCCTCAATGCCCCAGTTATCCAAAAGGATTTTTACGAGTGGAGCGGCACTGTTGGTGGTGCAGGATGCATTCGAAACGATTTTGTCTTCTGGGGTCAATAAATGATCGTTTATTCCGAGAACTATAGATTTCACATCATTGTCTGATGAGGGTGCTGAAATTATCACCGATTTCGCTCCTGCAGCTAAGTGTTTTCCAGCTAGAACCTTGGTCTTGAACAGCCCTGTAGATTCAATCACTAAATCAATATCAAGTTTTTCCCAAGGTAGATTCGAAGGGTCTTTTTCATTGAACACATGAACCGATTTGGCACCTATCGTTATTTGGACATTATCAACCTTTATTTCATTGTTGAATCTGCCATGAATACTGTCATACTTTAATAGATGAGCTAGGGTGTCAGCGTCCGCCAGGTCATTAATGGCTACAATTTCAATGGTTGGATAGTTTTCTAATACCCTTGTTAAGGTTCTACCAATTCTTCCAAAGCCATTAATGGCAATTCGTATCTTTTCCATAGATGTTCAAATGTAGCTGGTGCAAATGAAAAAAGGCTTCCGATTGGAAGCCTTTTTATTGAATTGTTGAGATTGAAATAATCGCTTATCTCATCACTAAGAACTTTGCTGTTTCACTTTTTCCTTCAGTTGAAATAATAGCAAAATACGCGCCAGACTTCATGGTTGAAGTATCAAATGACATTTGGTTGTTTCCATTAACAACGCGCTCTTGCCAAGCCTTAACCTGACGACCGCTGATATCATAGATTTTCATGTCAACAGTACCATTAAACGTTGATTCAAATTTGATATTTCCCGAACCCTGAACAGGATTTGGGAATACAGTAAAGTCATCTATTGATTTTTCAGAATTCGCAATAGCTCCAAATTCAGGAACTCCAACTACTGATCCCGACTGCCATAACCCGCGACCGTGTGTTCCTACATAAATCATACCTGTGTTCGATGCTTTTTCAAAGGGCAACCACTGTTGCTGAACATCATAAACAGGAATATAGGTCATTTCATCATTCTCATCACTCCATGAAACGCTTGCTGCAGAGATATCTCCAGTGGCCCAAAGACCAAACTCAGTTCCTAATATTACCATGTTTGGATCGTTTACATTAAACTCAGCATCGTAAATAGGCATAGGTGCCAGGTCTCCATGAACGTTTCTCCAGGTCGGGCTTGGTGAAAGAGCATTTTCAGTAAAGAAAACGCGATTTGTTTGATTGTAGCCACCGCCAGTAATTACAACCCGGTTGTTGTCTGTACGGTCAAGTGCAACACCAGTGATTGGTCCTGACCATCCCGATCCGGAGGTGATCTGTTGAACGGTTATATTTTGATCAGCATCTTCTTGAGTATAAACAGTTTTTAGTCCGCTAACTCGGAATAAGTTTCCGTTTGAGTTGCCTATAAAGGCAACATCTCCATCATTCCCAACTTCTACACAGGTTATGTTACCTCCAACACCTGTTATGGCAATTGGATCTGGTGGTAAAGATTGAGCGTTCAGAACATTTCTATAGAACCTTATTCCTCCCCCGGCAACTTCTGCACCCGTGCTAAATAAAAACGATTGAACGGGGTCTTGAATTTTAAGTACGTCACCAGGGTTAAGGTCACTCTCTAATCGGTGTTCAAAAACATGACCACCCTGTAAAGATCGAAGGTTTTGACTTTCAATAAAGAGTACGTCATTGGCATTGTATCGTTCATCATAGAAAATCAAAATGTTTGCATTTTCGGGTGGTGCTTCATCAAAGGTTATATCAATATCTATAGAACGGTCTTCGTTGAATGCTATGGTTCCTTCACCATCTCCAATAAATTTAGAATTATCTTGAGGGTCAATGGTTAGCTCTTGAGATCCTGCTGTTATTTTAACACTGTTTTCAATCACAATTGCTGCTGGTTGTAAAGGAGTAACAGACTCATTGAAGGATTGAAGGCTTCCATTTCCCGTAGCAATAGCAAACTCGGTTCCTTCTACTGAAAAAAGTATGGAATCTTTGCTGGTCGGTTCATCAATGTTTTCCCAAAGCTTTACTACGGTTCTAAACGGACCGCCTGAACCCATTGGACTGATCAAAGCAAAGCTGGGCTGAGCGGAAGAACCCGCAGACACATCTACCCTACTAACCGAACCATTTTGAGAGGTTACAATAACGATCGGCATGTTTTGGGATGCTGCACAATCAATTCCATCTCCACCAGAAACTTGATAGCTAAATTTTGGGTCATTTGGGTTTTCACCTAAAACCGCTAAGGTTCCATTGTCTTGCGTTCCACCTATAATGGTGCCACCACCATTGAAATGAGTAATGCCATAAAACTGTGTGGTCACATAACCTTTATTCATACCTTGCCAGGATTGTCCCCGGTTCTCAGTTTTTGAAATGCCCCCATCAGTCGTTACGTACATCCTTCGTTTATCATTAGGACTATAGTAAAAGAAATGCTTATCAGCATGGACATAAACTGGATTGATGTCGCTATTTCCTCCCTCGGTCGCTACGCGAGTTAAGCTACCGTCAAAACGCCATAACTCAACTCCTCCAATAAAAATAATGTTTTCATTTTTAGGGTCGCATTCAAGAGCAACATCATAAACCCCTTGGCAATAATCGGCTCCACCTTGCATGGGAGAAAAGTCATCGTGGCGCTCTAGTAGCTTAAAAAAACTTTCACCTCCATCCGTTGATTTATATATACCTCCCAAGCAAGCGATTGGCGCAACATTAAAAAGCACATACATGACGTCTGGGTTTGATTCTGACATGGCTACGGCCGTTCGCCTTGAGCCGGTAAGAAGTCCATTTGCGTTGATTTGATTAAACGTTTCATCCGCCCCGGTTTCAGAAAGATAAACCCGACCGCCTGCAAAAGAAACCAGAACCCTCTGTCCCGATGTGCTTCCTTCTTTTTTTGCGATGGCGATATCAGCACAAATATCAGTGTACTCTAATGAATTGTTTTCATCAATATAGACTGGATTTATCCATGTTTCTCCTTCATCCGTTGAAAGTCTCAAGCCTCTTTGAGTTGCGGCATAAATGTGACCTTCATCATTTGTTTTGATTCGATTTACGGCAATCCAAGGACCTCCAGTAACTCCATTAGTGCTAAATCGGTTATCAGGCGTTGTGCTGGTGAGGTGCTGAAAGGTAACGCCTTCGTCTTCTGAAACGTAAATTCCAAAACCTGGCCAACCCACCGCAGGGGAGGTTGCATTATCATCAAAGCTGGAACCGGTTCCGATGTAAATTTTCTTTGAAATGGTATCCTGATGCATAGAGGCAATAATGGAAGAACTGGAGTCCAAATTATTGAATTGCTCGTGAGCTTCCCACGTTCCTCCGCCATTATAACTTACCCAAAGTCCGCCAGTAACGCTTCCAGCTAATAAAGTATCTGGTTTGCCGATAAGCTCAACCATTGCTCTTGTTCGTCCACCCACGTTATCAGGTCCGCGTGAAATAAATTCTAATCCTAATTCACCGGCACGAGAAACGCGCTGTGTGATCATGTTCTTAACATTATTGTAGGCTCCTGGATCGTATTGACCTGTATTTAGGTCAATTTTTGCCCATTGCATCGAATAGGGCTCAGCATCACTTTTAGCTTTTCGTGGTTCATAAATTTGTTCTGAACCTAAGTAAAAGCCAGAGGAGATGGCCGCAATGAGTGCTAATGAAGCTCCTGTGTATAGTATTTTTTTTATCATAATTTTTTGGATTTCGAGATTCCTAAAATCGGGTTGCAAGTTAAATAAAAATCATTGCTTGCTTAACACAATTTTAGACTAGGAATGTTCGAACTAGAATTCGGTATTAAAATCGATGGATTTGGTTAGGCCGATTAGAGGTATCGCTTGCCAAAATGCAGAC
>JBBDRU010000308.1:0-2861 GCA_040905305.1 Salibacteraceae bacterium
TGGAGAAATACATCCGCCAACTCGACCTCGGCAAAGGCCGCACCAAGGAAGAAATCCTGGAAGGCTACGAAGCCTTTAAAGCAGAAGAAGAATCCCGTGAGCTGAATAATATTGCCAACACTCACAGTCTCTCACCCGAAGCTCTGAACGACTTCGTTGAAGAAATCCTCCACCGCCACGTCTTCGACGGCGAACGCCTCACCGACCTCATGGCAGCACTAGAACTTGGCTGGAAAGCACGCAGCCAGGCCGAACGCGCCCTCATGAAAGAACTCGTGCCGCTTTTAAAACAACGCGCCAACGGGCAGGAGATCTCCGGCCTGTCAGGTTACGAAAAATGATTCCCATGGTAATGAAGAATAAAAATAACAAAGCGTTGGTTCCAGAGCTGAGGTTTCCTGAGTTTCAGGGGGCTGGAGAGTGGAAGCGCAGTAAGCTCTCTTCGCTTGCTAAGCCCGTCAAAGAAAAGGCTGCCAAACTCGATCCAGAGGATGTCTTAACGCTATCCGGAGAACACGGACTCGTCCGCCAAACAGAATATTTCGGAAAGAAAATCGCAGGAACTGACCTCAAACGCTATCTTCGAATAGAACAAGATGATTTTGTCTACAACGATAGAACAACCAATGCGGCAAAATATGGAAGTCTGAAGCGGCTGACGAAATATCATAGAGGCGCGGTATCCCCCATCTACAAATGCTTTCGTTTCAGAAAAGAAGAGAATCCTATGTTTTGGGAGCACTACTTTGATGCAGGTGCTCACGAGACCCAACTGGGTGAGTTTGTAAATGAAGGGGCCCGAGCTGGCCGATTTAATATTTCAGTCGATACATTTTTATCCATCTCGGTTTGCTACCCGACCGATACCGAACAACAAAAAATTGCCGACTGCCTCGGTTCCTTGGATGATCTGATCGCCGCGCACAGCCAAAAGTTCGATGCCCTCCAAGATCATAAAAAAGGGCTCCTCCAGCAACTCTTCCCCGCCGAAGGCAAAACAATCCCCGCGCTACGTTTTCCAGGGTTTGCAGATTCAAAAGAATGGGAGCCCAAAAAAATTGAGGAACTCGCTTCTATTCTCATGGGGAATGCATTTAAGAGCGCTGATTTTTCAAAAAGAGGCATACAACTCGTTAGAATGGGTAACCTGTATCAGCGTGATCTCGATCTAGAACGGTCGCCCGTATTTTTGCCCTCTCATTTTGAGCAAACCTGTTCATCTTATATACTAAAACCCAAAGATTTACTGATGTCTATGACAGGGACAGTAGGCAAAGAAGATTATGGATTTGTCGTCCAAATTCCTGAGGAATGCGAACAACTTCTGCTCAACCAACGCGTCATAAAGATAACTCCTAAGAGAGAAGTCATAAAGGAATTTTTACTACACCTCTTCCAAAGTACTCCATTTCTATTCAACCTCTACAGCTCAGCAGGAGGAACCAAACAAGCCAATTTGTCCGCAGTAAAGTTAAAGCAAATCGAGGTTACCTGCCCTTCACCCCCCGAACAACAAAAGATAGCCGACTGCCTCGGTAACCTAGACGCTCTCGTCACCGCCCAGACTGAGCAAATCGCTGCCCTCCAAGACTACAAAAAGGGGCTCATGCAACAACTCTTCCCCAAGCCTGAAGCTAGGACACGATGAGCAGACCAAGAACATATGCAACCTTAGACACCTTGCTAAATCGTTTAGATGATGAATTAAACCAAGGTGAGATAATTAATCAACCAAGAACCAGAATTGAACCTGTTAGCTTGTTGCTCATTTACGCCTATAATCGCACTGGAAAAACCCGTCTTTCTCGCAAGTTCAAAGAAAAAACAAAAAGCCGCAACAATGGGGTCGCTAACACTCTCTATTTCAACTCTTATACAGAAGACTTGTTCACGTGGGACAACGATTTAGAAAACGATTCGGACCGTTTTCTAAACATTAATCCTGACTCCGAGTTTTTCAGTGGAATTGAGGAACTGTCTCTTGAGCCACGCATCGAGTATTATCTCAATCGTTACGCCGAATTTCGATTCGACATCGATTATCAAGAATGGAAAGTAACTTTTAGCAAAGACCGAGAACAAAATATCAAAATTTCGCGAGGAGAAGAAAACCTCTTCATCTGGTGTTTTTTCATGGCTGTCTGTGAACTAGTTATTGATGGAGATGAATCCTATGATTGGGTCGATTACATCTACATTGACGACCCTGTGTCGTCATTGGATGACAATAACGCTATCGCTGTCGCATACGATTTAGCGAACCTTCTAAAAGCAGCTCCATCTCGCGTCAATAACATGGGAGAACCAGCTCCGATTAAGGCGGTCATTTCATCACATCACTCCCTATTTTTTAATGTCATTTGTAATGAACTTCGAAGTATGAAACATCGAAAGTTTTTCATTCATCAGCCAAATGGTCAAGGTAGATACACCCTTAGAAAAACCACTGATACTCCTTATTTTCATCACATTGCAGCACTTTCAGAACTTAAGTCAGTGGTCGAATCTGACTCTCTCCATTACCACCACTTCAACAGCCTTCGTTGTATCATGGAGAAAACCTCCTCCTTCTTTGGACATGCTAATTTTTCCAAGTGCTTAGAAGGGCACCCTGAGAAAGAGTTATTCGCCCGAGCGCTCAATCTTCGGAGCCACGAATCATATGCAATTTATCATCCTACAGAAATGACCGAAGAAGATAAGGCAGCCTTCAACGATATTCTTACGGCCTTCCTTGGCCATTATGATTTCGATCTCCCTGAAATTCTCGGTGTCCCCACCCCCCCAGCAACACCATGACTCAACAAGACCAAAAACAACTCGGCACGACCCTTTGGGCAATTGCGGACGAACTACGCGGC
>JBBDRU010000309.1:0-2837 GCA_040905305.1 Salibacteraceae bacterium
CATTGGGTTTTTATCCACATCAATTTTGATGATGCGCACGTCATCACCAACCATTCCGTTGAGTTCCTTTAATACGGGTTGCATCATTTTGCAAGGTGAACACCATTCTGCAAAAAAATCTACCAATACCGTTTTGCCGGAATTGACAATTTCACTGAATGTTTCTTTTTTTTCGGTTGTTGCTTCCATCATTCTTGTTCAATTTGAAAGCAAAATAACGGAGCTTTAGTCACTCCCACAGTAACTGTTGTCACAGTGGAGCGGTTTATTCGATTACCTTGTCATAGCTCGTATCAACCGTTTTTATTTCACCAGTATTTTCGTCAAAAACTGACCATTCTGTTATTTTGTCAGCGTAGATATGGATGGCGATTGTTTCCTCGGTTCCAGAATTTTTAAAACGGTGAAATCCCAGACTGTCGTTTAGGTAGGTGAAATTCCCAGTGGTGATCGTTTGTGCATCTAGTAATTCAAGATCCTTAACACCTTCGGTGATGTCAAAATATTCCAACTCTAGTGAGCCTTGGAGCACTTTTATCCAACCTTGTTGGAAATTATAATTGTGTATCGGTGAAGCATGCCCGGGTTTCCAATAGGTTATAATGGCCTCTAAACTCGGTGTGTCGTAAATGCCGATTCGCATATGCTTTTGGCTCATCCAGTCGCATAATTCATTGAGTTCTTTTGGGTTTAATTGAATTTGATTGATCAAATTCTTGTAGCCAGAATATCCTGCCCCCAAATTAAGGTTATAAATAAGTTGTTCCAATGTGGTAATCTTGTTGAGGGTCATAACGAAAATTTGGTGTGAAACTAAGAGGCTTGGAGATAAATTGACATGATAAATATCAAGTAGTGAAATGATTATGACAGCTATGCAGGGATTCAAAGAAGCCGAGGCAAATGCTTGCCCCGGCTTACCAATCTGCTCTGACCGAGAAGTCAGAGCATCTACACCAACCTATCTTTCTTCACTAGAGCATGGTTGTTTGCTCATGAAATGTTGTTACCGGCATCTGCGGAATGGACTTCATTGCATTGAAACCACCCAAAACATTCGTTATATTCTTGATTCCAAATTTTTTCATGATGGATGCAGCCGCTACTGAGCGGTATCCACCTGCGCAATGCACCGTGTAAGGCTGCGATGCATCTAATTGATCGAGGTTTTTATAGATAAAATCCAGCGGGAAGTTTACCGCTCCTTCCAGGTGTTGGCTGTCAAACTCACTTTTCTTTCTCACATCCAGCACTTTAGACGATCCTTCACGGTATGCATCGGCAAGCGCCTCGGGAGAAACGTTTTTCAAGTTATCTACTTCGTTTCCATCTACAATCCATGCTTCCACACCGCCTTTTAAAAAGCCGATGGGGTTGTCATATCCCACACGTGCCATCCGGGTGATCACTTCTTCCTCTCGACCTTCGTCAGCAATCATCAAAATTGGAGCCTCCAGGTTTTCAATTAAAACGCCCATCCAAGGTGCGAAGTTGTCATCAATGCCGATGAAAATCGACTTTGGAATGAAACCTTCAGCGAATTTACTGTGATGGCGAGTGTCGATCAGTATTGTATCCTCGTTTTTAAGCTGCTCTTTAAATGCTTCAATACTTAGGAACTTCATACCTTTTGAAAGCACGTTGTCGAAACTGGTGTAACCCATTTTGTTCATCACCGCGTTTTTTGGGAAGTATTGCGGAGGAGCTACCAAACCTGTTAGCACTTCTTTGATGAATTCTTCTTCGCTCATGTCTGGGCGCAAAGCGTAGTTGGTTTTCTTTTGATTTCCCAGGGTATCGGTGGTTTCGCTGCTCATGTTTTTTCCACAAGCACTTCCTTGACCATGACCGGGATAAACTATTACGTCATCAGGAAGCGGCATGATTTTGTTTCTCAAGGAAGAATAAAGATGCTTGGCTAAATCTTCTTGGGTGAGGTCGGTTTTTACCGCAAGATCAGGACGTCCAACATCACCGATGAATAGGGTGTCACCCGTATAAATACTATGTGGTTTTCCTTTTTCATCTTGCACTAAAAAGGTTGAAGACTCCATGGTGTGCCCAGGAGTATGCAATACTTTGATGTTGATGTCGCCCAAAGGGAGTAGCTCTCCATCTTTAGCAATATGCGCATCGAAATTCGGCTTGGCCGTTGGTCCATACACAATTTTGGCTCCGGTCTTCTTCGCCAGGTCCAAATGGCCGGAGACAAAATCAGCATGAAAATGCGTTTCGAGAACATATTTTATGGTTGCTCCACGTTCTTTTGCCATTTCAATGTATGGCTCCACTTCGCGTAACGGGTCAATTATGGCAGCCTCGCCATTTGATTCGATGTAGTAAGCAGCTTCAGCCAAACATCCCGTATAGATCTGTTCTATTTTCATTGTTATTCAAATTATTAATTACAGTACAAAGGTCGGCATGTACGACTAGCTGCACAGTGACTTGTGTTACAATGCATGATGATAATTGACAGAAAGTGAATAGCAATCCCTATTGACTGATCTCTTTGATGAGAATTAGTACACCCATTATAAGCACAAACCAGCCAAATCCTGATTTTAGCTTCTGGCCGTCAATTTTTGAGGATAGAAAACTACCGATGAATATTCCCACAATAGCAATGGATGAGAAGATAAGGAGAAACTCCCAATCGATGATGTAATTAGAAACATCGCCCAAAAAACCGATCAATGATTTTGCCGATATGATGAGCAAAGAAGTTCCGATGGCTGTTTTCATGTCAAGGCCTGCAAGCAACACTAAAGCTGGAATAATAAGAAATCCGCCACCAGCACCTACGAGACCCGTTAAAACACCAACCACTAAACCTT
>JBBDRU010000310.1:0-17294 GCA_040905305.1 Salibacteraceae bacterium
AGAACAATGCGTACTCTGGTTCCAATCGTGCTTCCCGACTCATCTTTTAGCTCATAAGGACCGTAAACGCCATAAGCGCTGTTCATGGCCTTTGCCAAAAGCTCGATGCGTTGCTTCGTTATTTTCATTCCGTTAGACACATGATGAGAAGTTGCTTCTTTTTGCTTTACGCTGGTTTCAATACCAATACCGTTATCGTCAATGGTAAAAAGAAGCGATCCGTTTTCCTCGGAAATAGTGATGTTTATCTTTCCGAATTCATCAGAGGGAAGTATGCCATGCATAATGCTGTTTTCAACAAAAGGCTGTAAAATCATAGAGGGAACTTGAATCGCATCTGTATCAAGCAATTTATCAACCTTTACTTCAAAGGAAAAACGATCCTTAAATCGCATTTGTTCGAGGTTGATATAAAGCTTTAACCGTTCTATCTCGTCTTTTAAAAAAATGCTTTCTGATTGAGCACTATCCAAATTTTTGCGCACCAGAGAAGCAAAGTTTGTAAGGTATTGATTGGCTTGAATGCGATCTTGTGTATTGATGTAATATTGAATAGAATTCAACGCATTGAAAATGAAGTGCCGGTTCATGTGGGCGTTTAAAGTTTGCTGCTCCAGACCTAGAATTCGTGCCTTATTTTGCATATTCGCCAAGGCTCGTTTGCGCTTTTGTTGCGAGATGATCTGTTTGTAAACCAACAGCCCGATGGCCGCAATGGTCAAAATACAAAGAGTGATGAACCACCATCGCATCCAAAATGGTGGAGCGATGTAAAAGTTAAAAGCTTCTGGTTGATCGATCCAGTCTCCTCCATTTACTTTCGCTTTTACCTGAAAAGTATAATTACCGGGAGCCAGATTGGAGTAGGTAATGTAGTTTTCTTTGGTATCGGGTGACCACTCATCATCCAATCCGAGCAGTCGATAGCTGAAATAAACTTTGTCTGGATTGGTGAAGTGAATTGCGGCATAGCGAAACGTCAACCGATTTTGATCATAATCAAATGTGTTTGCTTCATGATTGAAAGTGTCGATATGAATTTGTGAAAATGCGGACTCAAAATTTTCCTGAATATCAGTTAAGCTTATCCCGATCACTTCAAACTGCTCTTTACTGTCTCGTTTATACTGATATTGAATCAATCCGCCATTGGTGCCAAACCATACGTTTTCTTCTGAATCAATAAAAACTGCGTTTTGGTTACACTCATTACTTATAACCCCATCGTGTTTGTTGTATCCTCTCGGGGTAAATTGTTGTGTTTTCTTATACTCTTCTACGTTGAGTTGAAATACGCCATTATCTGTTCCAAACCAAAGCCTTTTGTCTGATTCATTGGCGATGAAGTTGATGACATTGCTGCTTATTTTATCTGAAACTGAGTGCAGAATGGCTTTTTCTGTTTCTGTTGAAAATTGAATGACACCCTCTTCAGAACCAACCCAAAGCTCGCTGCCATTGATCTTGGTTATACAAGTGAGATAATCTTCAGGAAAACCATTTGATTTATTGAATCTGGTAGCAGTTCCATCGTTGCCGTATTTTACCAAACCTTGGTTTGAAGTAAACCAAATGGCCTCGTCTGTCTCAACGAAACCTTTTACATCTTTTGGTGATAGCTCATTAATGGCCTCTGGGATAACTATTTCATGACCGTTCCAAAAGCATGCACCGTTCCTAGATGCGATCCATTTTCTACCTTTTGAATCTTCAAACAAGTTTGAAATTCTTGGAAAAGGCAGCGCCTTGTTTCCTTCGAACGGCAACACTTCGTTACTCTTCAAAATTTGAATACCATCAGAAGTACCTAGCCATGTTTCATCTTCAAGCGGTAGAATACTCCAAACGGTTAGGTTGGTTAATCCTTCTCGATTATTAATGGTGTCTATGCCGTCATCACCCATCCTGATCACACCATAGCCGTACGTTGCGAGTATATAGTCACCATTTGCTTCCTGGTCGATATCCATGATGATGTTCGAACTCAGTCCATCATCTGTGCCAAAAATCCTAAACTGTTCTCCTGTGAATTTTAAAACGCCATATCCATCCGTGCCAATCCACAGGTTGTTTTCTCCATCAACATAAATCACCTTCATGTTTGATGTGACTTCTGGTTCAAACGATTTTATTTCATCAAAGCTGAGATCTGTGCGATTGAGGCGTTGGATGGAGTTTTTTGAGATAAGCCATGGGTTTCCCTCTTGATCCACGGTTACATCCCTCACAAAAAGATTGATTAGGCCTTCTTCTTTGCCAAATACATCCAGGTTTCCATCTTTATATCGCAGCAATCCCGATCCATTTGTGGCAATCCACTGTTCGGTTGATGTACCGGTAATGCTATTGACGCTGATTTCATCGTTAAGAAGATCTACCTCACCATCAGGCTTTATCAGCACAAGGCCTTCCTTCGTGCCGGCTAGAATTCCGTTTTGTGTATTCCAAAGACAGCGGATAAAGTTTCGGTTTTTACTCCCAAGGTCGATTTGTTTGATGATGCTGTCATTTTTATAAAAAAGCAAACCATTTCCATTGCTTCCCAAAATGAGTTGATCTTCAAAGTTTAGAAAATCATTTACCAATGTATTTTCATAGGGCGGCTCAAAAACAAATTGATTCAGTTTTTCTTGATCAAAAATGGCAATACCACCTACACATGAAGCGATCATTTCACCGTTCTCACCCTGAAAAAGGGCGTTAGTAAGGTTGTTTAGTAATCCATTTGATTTGTTGTATGTGCGGAAACTGTTACCATCAAATCGACTGATTCCTCCTACGGTAGCAATCCACAAAAAGCCATCCTTGCTTTGAACGATGTCTCTAACCTGTGATTGGGCCAACCCTTCGTTTACGCTGTAGGGTATAAAGTAGTAGCGTTGTGCATTGAGAGCTTGCACGAGCCCAAAAATTGTGAGCCAGAGTATTAAAGTTGCCTTACAATGCCTAAACATTGGTGTAAAGTTATACTTATTCCATTAGCCTTTTCGAGCTTTGAGTAAATGGTTATTTTTGTGCCCGAAATGGAAAAAAAGACATTGGGCTACATTCTATTTGTGAGTTTGCTTTTTTGCTACACCGCATCAATCGCTCAGCGCGGAAATACAGCCTGGACTAAATATAGGCATGAAGCTTCCATTGGTTACGGAATGAACAGTGTTTTTAGTGGGCTAGGTGAACGGGATTCTCCTGTTTTTAATACGGTGTTTCAGCGCTCAACTTTCAATGCATCTTACCGCTATTTCGTGTTCAAAAATTTTGCAGCTCGCGGAAGTTTTACGCATGCTTTTGCCCGTAAAAACGATAAGGAAATATTGGATGAAGGTCGGCAAAACGTTCGGTTAGATTACCAAAGCACGATTACCGAGTTTGCTGCTATGGCCGAGTACCATCTTATTGACGAAACGACAAAGGGCCGCAGAGGGAAAGTGCGAAGAGCACGGGGCGGTATGTCAAACGGCTTAAATCTGGGAGTTAGCTTTTTTGCCGGTGTGGGCATTACTTATTTTAGACCTTATGCTGAGTATTTTGGTAAAGAAGTTATTCTTAGACCAATTTCTGATCCTATTCCGGTTAACAACAGAGCTGAATATAAAAAGACCCGACTTCATTTTCCGGTTGGTGCTCAAGTACGCATAATTGCAACAGAAAACTGGCGTGTTGGTTTTGAAGCCGGATACAGACTTGGCTTAAGTGATTATATGGATTACGTGAGCGGGGCTTATTATCGAAACCCTGAGGATGAGGTCATAGATCAGTTTGCTGAAGATCCACAATATCTCGGTAACGTGACTTTCTCGAAAGATCAGGCACCTGTTTCTCAGCTTGTGAGCGAATCGGGCAAACGAAACTTTTTCTTCGGCTTGCTAACCTTGAGCTATAGGTTCAAGTCCTGATTAAAACATTGCTTCGAGTATCTGTTTTTGATCAGCAGTGCTTAATGCTGTGTGTTGTTCAACCCAAACCTTTATTTCTCGATAGAAATGTTTTTGTCCAATGAGGTTCTCAGTTGGAAACTTTTGATTGTTTATAAGAGATGTGATGGATGCCTCGGTTATTTCACCCCCACGATCAACTTCCAAATGAATACGCCAGTTTTGGGTTTCATTGTCAAAACTATACTTTGGACTGTAGCCAAAATTCCAATCATCTAAAGCTAAACTGCTTTGAATAATAGAGTCAAGTATTTGATCAGGTGGATTTGGTGCTGCTATTTCAGTCATTCCCTTGGCAACAAGTGTGTTTAATAACTGGTTCATGAATTGATTTGCAGTTCCCAGGTTTTTAGTGGGTTTTAAATTGATGATTTTACTACGCACAGATGCCACTCCTTTATCCTCAAACTTGCCGTGGATTCGTTTGATACTCTTTCTTAATACCTCACTATCGGTACTGTACAAAATCGTTCCATGATGCAGTGCTCTCTTACTGCGAATGTGTTGTGCGTTCCCTGAAACTTTGCTTTCGCCTAAATAAAGATCATGCCTTTTGTTCATCGTAACTGGAAAGCCAAGATTGATCAACGCTTCTTTTATGAGCACCAAACTGCGGTCGTAATCAATCATTTTACTCTTTTCAACATGCCTGAAAAAACTGAAATTTATATTTCCCAGATCGTGGTAAACGGTTCCGCCTCCGCTTATTCTTCTTAAAACTGGAATGTTGTTTTCTAGGCAATACTGAAAGTTACATTCAGCAAGCGCATTCTGGTGCTTCCCAACAATAACGGAGTCTGGGTTGATCCATAAACGCAGTGTTTCTTCCTCAAAATGATTGAAATACCACTGTTCATAAGCTAAGTTCTGGTGTGGGGTTGGTAGGCTATGTGTAAAAACTTGCATCTATGTAAATAAAGAGAATATCACCGCGAAAGTGATTGTTTCATTCCAAATGCGCGATAAACTAAATGCATCAAATAGATTTGGCAAAAAATTAACCGTGAAGTACGATCTGTTAAAAGAGTTATTTGAATCGAAAAAATCTATAGTTATCTCAACCCATCGATCACCTGATGGAGATGCAATTGGTTCATCAATTGGGCTTTATCATGTGCTTATTCAGCTTGGTCATGAAGTTACCGTATTGGTGCCTGATGCATTCCCGCATTTTCTTGAATGGATGGATGGCACTGATGAAATCATTGTTTTTGAGAACCAGGAGGACTCAGCAAAACAGCTGATCAAAACAGCTGATGTACTTTTTTGTTTGGATTATAATCGGCTTGACAGGGTTGGTGAAATGGGTGAGTTCCTTAAGCAAGCATCTGCGTTCAGTATTCTCATTGATCACCACATTGATCCAGACACTTCTTTTGAATTTATTCTTTCTGATACAAAAGCATCTTCAACTGCAGAGCTTGTTTACCGTTTCTTGTCTGAAATGAATTGGTTGGGTTATTTAAACCTGTCTATTGCTGAAGCGCTATACGCTGGCATAATGACGGACACTGGATCGTTTAAATATAATTCCACCACTGCTGAAACGCATCGAATAGCCGCAAAATTGATCGATCAGGGAATGTTTCCTGATAAAGTTCATTCGGCCATTTTTGATACCAATTCAATTCAAAGACTCCAACTGATCGGCTATGCGCTATCAAAAAAGATGACCGTAGATGAGGGAAAAGGAATAAGTATAATTGGACTGTCTCTCGGAGAAAAAAATAGGTTTAAATACAAGAAGGGAGGTACGGAAGGTTTGGTGAATTATGGGCTTTCGGTAAAAGGAATTAAAATGGCAATTTTTTTATCTGAAGAATTGTCGATAACAAAATTGTCGATTCGAAGTAAAGGAGACCTCGATGTAAACAAGATAGCGCGTGAACATTTTAATGGTGGGGGACATAAAAATGCCGCTGGTGGAAAACTTGATATGAAACTGAAAGAAGCATTAAACTACTTGAATGATGTTATTCAAAACAAACTTGATTTATAGCATGCGTTTTATCGTGATAATATGGTTGATGGTAACATTGGTGAATGCTTGCAATGATAAAGCCTCATCAAAAAAGATAGAATTGACCCAGCAAGAAGTGAATCGTGGAATGGAAGACGTTAACAGACAAATGACGTTGGAAGAAGATGCGGTAATTGAGGGATATGCAGAGCGAAGAGGTTGGAACATGATCAAAACCGGAACGGGTGTTCGATATGAAATTTATAAATCCGGCCCTGATGGTCCGCTTGCAAAAGAAGGCCAGGTCGCTGAACTCAACTACAAGGTAAGTTTAATCGATGGAACTGTGGTTTACTCTTCAGACAAAGTGGGCAGCAGAAGTTTTTTGATTGGACAGGACAACGTTGAAAGTGGGTTGCACGAAGCGGTGACCTATATGAAAGTTGGAGATCACGCTCGTGTAATATTACCATCGCACCGTGCCCATGGACTTTCTGGTGATAATCAAAAAATCCCACCTAGATCAACCGTGATTTATGACCTTCATTTGTTGGCTTTAAAATGAGATCAGCGCAGCTTTTAGCACTCTTTTTATTCATGCTGGTATCGTGTAAGACAACAGACCATGAAGGGTATAAACGCATTAAAGATAGTGTTCATTTCAAGTTGATCACCATAGGAGATCAGTCTGGTAAAGTGCTAGATGATTCATACATTTCTTTTCGCGTTGATGCATTCAATCTTGGTGACGAACTTTTAGCTCAAAAGGCATTTTACCGTGTTCAGGTTTCAAAAAACACCTTACCTGATGTTGTGAATCAAATTCTATTGCGAGCCTATCAAGGAGATAGCCTTTCCATTATTGGCAATGTTGAACAACTTGAAATAAATCAATGGTTTTCGCCTTTGGTATTTGAACAGGATAGTCAACTGATAAAATTAGAGTTTTCGATCACTGAGGTTTTTTCTGCCGAACAATTGTTACAAATCAGGGCTGAAGAACGCTTGAAAGCGGACTTCGAGATGAAAGGACAAGTTGAACTCAGACGCGCATTGGATAGTTTAAATTATGGTGATGATCATGCCTGGCAGGGAATTTACTTTGAAACCATCAGAAACGGAGATGGCCTAACACCAAAACCGGGATTAACCGCATACGTTCATTACAAAACGTATTTGTTGGACGGTACCCCAATAGACAATACCTATAATGGAGAACCTTTTGAGTATATGGTGGGTAAACCCGATCAGGTTATTAGGGGGTTTGGTCTGGCTCTTTCCCGCATGAACTCAGGTGGGAAAGCGCGCTTTTTAATTCCTTCTGAACTTGCCTTTGGAGAACGAGGTTCTTCTTCGGGAATTGTCGCACCATTCATGGGGTTGATTTATGAAGCCGAGCTGATAGAAGTTCGCTGATTTATTATAGTAGATTTGCGCCCAAATAAAAACGAACAATGAAACTAACTAGCTTTTTAGCCGCCACAATGCTTCTATTGGCTTCTTGCGGAGGCACTACAGATCAATCAAGCGATGAGGAAAACTCGGATAATGCAAACACAAGTTCATCACAAGACGATGTTATTACATTAGACTCGGGTGTGAAGATTGAATTTTCACAACGAGGCGATGGCAATTTGCCTACGCAGGGACAAAAGGTTTCGGTACATTACCGTGGTATGCTTGAAAACGGACAAGTCTTTGACGAAAGTTATAAAAGAGGTGAACCGATTTCATTTAAACTTGGAACAGGTCAGGTTATTCCGGGCTGGGATCAAGGGATTGCCCAACTCTCAAAAGGGGCAAAAGCTAAGCTCACCATTCCTGCCGAGATGGCCTATGGTGCTAACGAACGTCCTGGCATTCCTGCAAACTCCACGTTGATTTTTGAAGTAGAGTTGGTAGATATTCAGGATGCTCCAAAACCGTTGGTTCACGAAATGTATGATGCGGGTGGAAAGGCCCCGAAAGAGACAGCTTCCGGTTTGAAATACCACATAATTGAGGAAGGAATGGGCGCTCAGGCATCAGCTGGTTCTAATGTTTCGGTGCATTATCAGGGCGTTTTAGAGGACGGTAAAAAATTCGATTCATCTTATGATCGTGGTGAGCCAATTTCATTTCCTTTAGGAGCTGGTCAGGTTATCCCCGGTTGGGAAGAAGGCATTGCTTTGCTAAAAGAAGGAGGAAAGGCTCAATTGATCATTCCACCATCTTTGGCTTACGGAGAAAGCGGAGCCGGGGGAGTAATACCACCAAATGCCACATTAATATTCGATGTGGAATTGGTTAAAGTAAACTAGGGTCTGTTAACATACCCTAGTCCCTAGCAGGGAAATTAAGGGTTTTAATCGCAAGCAATTGATCGTAGTCCATTCCAAGCCTGCGATGGTAAACCAAGATGGAATATTCGTTTTCTGTTTGGAAATGGCTGCCCTCAAATCGACTTAAGTTCGGATTCATATCCCCATCAGGCACAAAAGCGTATATATAACTGTAAATACCCTGTTTTAAATACAGGGTATTTTCATATTGAAGCTCTAGCTGATTGAATTTCATTTTAGCTTCAGGTATCAATTTCCAATCCGTTAATGCTCCATAGATGTAGATGTCACCATTGGATAGAGGTTGTTCCTGATTGAAGGCAAAATGAACATTTACGTAGTCTGCATCCACCTCGCCACTGCCTCCAAAGAGATCATTTTGAATAAAAAACCAACCATTTATATCTCTGTTTTGTAAGTATGCTTTGGATGCTCGGCTTTTATCTCTTTCTAAATATGCATGATTTACTTGATCAGTATATGAAACCGAGGCTACGCCAATTCCATTATAGCGCGGGTTTTTGATGTCAAACAGACGAAATTCATTTAAGCCTTCCATGGTGTTTTCCCCATCATAATCATAATCCAGCATATTTTCTTTTACAAACCTGGGCTCTAGGCCGGTCAAACTATTTTCCCATGAATGATTTTGAAGGATTATCGTATGTAAATCAGTATAAGGGTTGGTAATCTCGTATCCGGAAGTTGAAATCGTAAAATCAATCTCCTGATGTGAATACCGTTTTTTCACCATCGTGGCTTGTTTCACCGTAGCATTAACATTTAATCGGTCTTCAGTAACACAAAATCTTCGTGTTAATATCAACTCCTTTGTGTCAGAGTCAAAAACCTTCAGCAAATAGTTTCCTGATTTGGTGATCCGCATATTGAAATTAGGAAGCTCAAGCTTATAGTGGATGTAGCGCTGGAATGTATTTCGCGAATAGTCGTAATCCAGTAAATAATCTTCAGGTGGACCATCGATGTATTCCTGAATATCCAAATCACTTTGTTTCCAATTATAATCGCAGTGAATCAATGTGTACATGTAATTTGCCAAACTGGAGTCGAGCACATCAAAGTGAAGCTCAAGGATGCTTTCAGGGTCACCAAGCGTGATAAAGGGTGCAGCAATGGGCCATCCTTTCGGGTGTAGCATCACCGTTTCAATATTTTTTTGGTAGGTGTAATTTTTAAACCTCAGGAACTGGTCATTGTAATATTCATCTTCAGTAGGATTATCAGTGCTGAATTGAGCAAATGAAGAACCGGATAGGCTCGTTGCAAGGATAATTTGAAATATAAATTTGTATGCTTTCAACCGTTTAAGAGTTTACTTGTTAGAATTTGGATAATGTTGAAAGTATCATCAGTGTTACCTAAAACATTGATTAATTACTTTTTAAAGGGGTGCCAAATTTAGGGTTTTGGAATGAATAGTTTTTGAGTGAATTATTCATAGATATCAATAAAAATCATGTAGGTTTGCGCCCGTTTTTAAAGTGACAATTTTAACCTATAAGGAATGTCTAAGAACGTTAAGATTCGCAGAGGTGCGGATATCAAATTAGCCGGTGTAGCAGAAAGAGTGAATGGGGAAACGCCTTTTCCTGTTTCCTTCGCTATTAAACCTGCTGACTTTCATGGGCTAACGCCTAAACTTGTTGTAAAAGAAGGGATGGATGTTAAAGCTGGCTCCGAGCTTTTTTATGACAAGTATAATGAACATGTTAAGTTTACCTCTCCCGTCAGTGGTGAAGTGGCCGAAATTGTCAGAGGTGCAAAACGCAGGATTCTGGAAGTGCGTATTATACCAGACAAAGAACAGCGTTTTGAAACGTTTGATGTTTCAGATATTTCATCAGAAGAAAAAGTAAAAAACTTGTTGCTTAATAGTGGTTATTGGCCAATGATAAAGCAGCGCCCATACGACATTATAGCGGATCCAAAAGATGCTCCGAAAGCTGTTTTTATTTCGACCTTCGATAGTGCTCCATTGGGTGTGGATTACGATTTTATACTTCATGGAAAAGATGCTCATTTCCAAAAAGGAGTTGATGCGCTGTCAAAGCTCACGAAGGGTAAAGTTCATTTAACCACCCGAGGTGGCTCTGCTGTTGATCCGGTTTTCTCATCAGCAAAGAATGTGGAACATAACACCATTACCGGTCCGCATCCGGCAGGAAACGTAGGGGTTCAAATTCACCACATAGACCCGGTAAACAAAGGCGAGAAAGTTTGGACTATTTCTCCACAACATGTAGCCATGATCGGAAGATTTCTTACTACCGGTAAGGTGGATATGAGTAAAACTATCGCATTAGCTGGGTCTGAAGTTAAGAAGCCGAGATACCTATCCACCTGGTTAGGAGCTTCGGTTCACTCTATCGTTGATGGTCAATTGAACGAAGGAGATAATAGAATTATCAGTGGAAGTGTTTTAACCGGTAACCATGTTACAGAGAAGGGTTATCTTGGGTTTTATGACGATTCAATAACGGTTATTCCCGAAGGAAATGAACCACAATTTTTAGGCTGGTTAGCACCAAACTTTCATAAATTTTCCCTTTCAAGGGCTTACTTTAGTTGGTTGATGCCTGGCAAGAAATACAAGCTCAACACCAACATGAATGGTGAGGATCGGGCTTTTGTAGTATCTGGTCAATACGAAGACATGTTGCCTATGGATATTTACCCAGTGCATCTTATCAAAGCGATCATGACCAGCGATATAGATAAGATGGAACAGCTTGGAATTTACGAGATCGCACCCGAGGATATGGCCTTGTGTGAGTATGCGTGTACTAGCAAGACAAACGTTCAAAAGATTTTAAGAGAAGGTTTGGATTTGGCTCAAAAAGAATTAGGTTAAATTAAATTAGGTAATCGGACTATGCAGTTTTTAAGAAACATTTTCGACAACCTCCGACCCAATTTCGAAGAAGGAGGGAAGTTTGAAAAATATTACAAGGCATTCGAGGCGATGGAGACTTTTGCCTTTACACCGGGCCATACTACTCATTCAGGCGCTCATATTAGAGATGCCATCGATTTGAAGCGCACCATGTTCTTTGTGATCATTGCTCTTATTCCGGCCTTACTTTTCGGAATTTGGAATACAGGTCATCAATATTACTTGAGCATTGGTGAATACGCAGGATTAAGCGAAGGCTTTTTAGATAAGTTCATTTTTGGAGCCATCCGTGTTTTGCCGCTTGTGGTGGTGAGCTATGCTGTGGGTCTTGGTATTGAATTTGCCATTGCTGTTTCAAAGAATCACTCCGTAAATGAGGGGTACCTGGTTTCGGGAATGTTAATTCCACTTACTTTACCATCAGAGACCCCACTATGGATGGTGGCTGTCGCTACGGCTTTTGCTGTTGTTATTGGCAAAGAAGTTTTTGGTGGAACAGGAATGAATATTTTAAACCCGGCCTTAACCGCTCGTGCATTTTTATTTTTCGCTTATCCAACGAAAATGAGTGGTAACATGGTATGGGTACCTCAAGAATCTGGAGTGGCAAACGTTGATGGCTACACTGGTGAAACATTATTAGCTCAGGCATACAACGCTCCTTCAGGAACAGAGTTTGGCAGTTTAGCATACAATGCAGCCGGACAGGAATTTGGAGGGCTGTCAGAAACGATGTGGTCGTCATTCTGGGGATTTATTCCCGGATCTATTGGTGAGACGTCAGTCTTTGCAATACTGCTTGGTGCGGCCTTTTTGCTCTATACAGGAATTGGTAGTTGGCGAATTATGTTATCTTTCCTTGTGGGCGGAATAACCATGTCCTTCTTGTTTAATGCCTGGGGGGCGAATTCATTCATGCAAGTTCATCCACTTCAGCAACTGATGATGGGTAGCTTTATGTTTGGAATGGTATTCATGGCCACTGACCCTGTTAGTGCAGCTCAAACCAATACTGGGAAATGGATATACGGTTTTTTTGCAGGGTTCTTAGGAATAATGATCCGGGTTTTTAACCCTGCATATCCGGAGGGAATAATGATGGCCATTCTGTTTATGAATGTAATGGCTCCATTGATCGATCATTATGTAGTAGAAGCAAATGTTAACCGCAGACTTAAGCGAGCTAAAGTAGCAGCCTAATTAAAAAGTGAATCATGGCAATCAATAAAGAATCACAAGGTTTTACGTTCTTATTCGCAGCAGCAATGGTGGTGGTAGTCGCCACCGTATTGTCCCTTGCTGCGATGGGCTTGAAAGGGCCACAAAACGAAAACATGAAGCAGGAGAAGATGCAAAACATCCTGGGTTCCATTCAGGTTGAATCAACCCGTGAAGCAGCGGCTGAAAAGTTTAGTCAATACGTCAAAACCAGAATCACGTTGAACGCAAAAGGAGAGGTGGTCAGCGAGGTTGAAGGCCCGATTAAGTCATTGGCGCAAGATGGGAAAGAGGCTTTCGACAATGATGCGTTCAACATTGATATTAAAAAACAATATCGAGATAAGATGATGCCTGATTCAGAACGCAAATTCCCGCTTTTTAGGTGTGAGAAGGATGGAGAAATATATTATGTCGTTCCTTTAGTTGGAACCGGTTTGTGGGGTCCAATTTGGGGTTTTATATCTCTAAAATCTGACATGAACACCGTTTTCGGAGCCAAATTTGACCACAAAACTGAAACACCGGGATTGGGAGCAGAGATCAATACCGACTGGTTTCAAGAGCCGTTTCAGGGAGAGAAAATATTTAACGAAGAAGGTGAATTCGTATCTATCGATGTAATCAAGGGAGGAGCAGACAGCGATAATCCTCATGGAGTAGATGCCATCACCGGTGGAACCATCACGAGTGATGGGGTTTCGGATATGTTGAAGAACACCCTAAACGTGTATGTTCCATATTTTAAGAAAAACGCAGAACTTGCATCAATTTAACGCATATGAGTACTGAATCAGAACTAAAACCGTCAGCAGAGAAATCTGAAGACGTCAAAGAGCTTAAGGAACCTCTTTTCTCAAAAAAGAATAAGAGACTTCTTACCGATCCATTGGATGATTCTAATCCGATCACAGTTCAGGTGTTGGGTATTTGCTCAGCGCTCGCTATTACTGTGCAGGTGAAGCAATCCATTGTTATGGCCATCTCTGTTTTAGCCGTAATGATTGGAGGAAACCTGATTGTTTCGCTATTACGAAACATCATTCCGAGTCGAATCAGAATTATTGTTCAATTGGTGATCGTGGCATCTTTGGTGATTTTGGTTGACCAGATTTTGAAGGCCTATGTTTATGACGTCAGTAAAGCGCTGTCGGTTTTCGTTGGCTTGATCATAACCAATTGTATCATCATGGGGCGCCTTGAGGCGTTTGCCCTTGCAAACAAACCCTGGCCGTCCATTTTGGATGCTATTGGAAATGCCGCAGGTTATGGCTGGGTTCTAATCGCGGTGGCCGTAGTTCGGGAGTTGCTAGGGTCTGGTTCATTGATGGGATATCAACTGATACCGGACGCGGTTTTTGATTTTGGTTACATGAACAATAACCTGATGATTCTTCCTCCGATGGCGCTGATCACCGTTGGGGTGATTATATGGATTCAACGTTCTAAAAACACGGCTTTAATCGAAGAAAACTAAATCATTATGTTAGAATTAGTAAACATTTTCGTAAAAGGCATCTTCATAGAAAATATGATTTTCGCCTATTTTCTTGGTATGTGTTCCTATTTGGCGGTTTCAAAAACGGTTAAAACAGGAGTAGGTCTTGGAGCCGCAGTGATTTTTGTATTGGGAATTACCGTTCCTGTGAACTATCTCATCGAAAACTATGTTCTTAAAGAGGGTGCCTTGGTTTGGCTTGATGAGTCATTTGCTACCATCGACCTTAGCTTTTTAAGTTTTATCATGTTTATTGCGATTATTGCCTCTATGGTTCAGTTGGTTGAAATGGCAGTTGAGAAATTCGCCCCTGCACTTTATGGCGCTTTGGGTATTTTCTTGCCCTTGATCGCTGTAAACTGTTCTATTTTGGGAGGTGCACTGTTTATGCAGGAGCGGCAATATTCAACCATCGCAGAGGCCTCAGCATTTAGTTTGGGTTCGGGTGTCGGCTGGTTTCTTGCCATTGTGGCTATAGCCGCCATTCGTGAAAAAATAAAGTATTCAAATGTTCCTCCCGCATTGCGTGGATTGGGCATTACATTTATCATCACGGGTCTTATGGGCGTAGCCTTTATGGCCTTTATGGGAATAGAATTATAAGAAATTGAAGTTTTAATCATGGGAACAACAGTCATAATCAGTATCGCAGTATTCCTTATTTTCATCATGTTATTGGTATCCATTATTCTATTTGCGAAGGCCAAGCTTTCACCAAGTGGAAAAGTGAAATTGACCATAAACGGTGAAAAAACCATTGAGGTGGATGCGGGAAGCACCTTACTTTCAACGCTGGGAGATAATAAAATCTTCCTGCCATCCGCTTGCGGAGGAGGGGGAACATGCGTTCAGTGCAAATGTCAGGTGCACAGCGGTGGGGGTGCTATTTTGCCAACCGAAGAGCCACATTTCTCCAGAAAAGAGCAGGCTGATAACTGGCGACTTGGATGCCAGGTGAAGGTGAAGGAAGATATGGAAATCCAGGTTCCTGAGGAAGTTTTCGGGATCAAAAAATGGCAGGGAACTGTGGTGAGAAACTACAATGTTGCTTCTTTTATCAAGGAGTTTGTTATAGAGATTCCCGAATTAATGGATTACAGAGCAGGAGGATATATACAAATTGAAATACCACCGTGTGAGATAAAATATTCTGATATTGATATCACTGCTCATCCTAAAGAGCATCCAGGGGAACCTGAGAAGTTTAAAAAAGAGTGGGATAGTTTTAACCTTTGGCCATTGGTCATGAAAAATGATGAGAAGGTTGAACGTGCCTACTCCATGGCCTCTTATCCTGCCGAAGGAAGAGAGATCATGTTGAATGTTCGTATCGCTACCCCACCTTGGGATCGCGCAAATAATAAATGGATGGATGTAAATCCGGGCATTGCTTCTTCATACATTTTTGCTCAAAAGCCAGGTGATGAGGTTGTGATTTCAGGACCTTACGGTGAGTTTTTCATCAAAGAGTCTGATGCTGAAATGCTTTACATAGGTGGTGGTGCTGGAATGGCTCCAATGCGTAGTCACCTTTATGAACTGTTCAGAACAATAAAGACCGGTAGGAAGGTCTCTTATTGGTATGGAGGTCGTTCAAAACGTGAATTGTTTTACATCGATCATTTTAAGGCGCTGGAAAAAGATTATCCAAACTTTAAGTTTTACATGGTTCTTTCAGAGCCATTAGAAGAAGATAACTGGAAAGTAATGAAGGATATGGATGATGAGGGTGATGGTTTTGTTGGATTTGTACACCAGGCGGTTATCGATCAATACCTATCAAAGCATGATGCTCCTGAAGACATCGAGTTCTATTTCTGTGGCCCGCCACTTATGAATCAGGCCGTGCTTAAAATGTGCGATGATTGGGGAGTTCCACCCGAGAATGTGGCATTTGATGACTTTGGTGGTTAAGATTACCTAATAATATTTATAATCCCTCAATCATGCGATTGGGGGATTTTGCTTTATGTACCCGGATAGATGAGTAGAGTGAGATTTTGAAACAATGATTAATTTCGGGCATACTCCTTTGAAAGCTATTACAAGCGTGAAGTCTTTTGATTGGAAGTGTTTAAGTTAGAAGATCGATGAAGATCCCCAGAACAATTTTTTCCCGTGTAATATCCTTTTGGCTTCCAGGCTTGTTTCTTCTATCATGCAATGCTGAACTGAAGAAAACTACCTCGGAGGAATTTCTTCAAACGGTTAGTGGCGAGGCTCAGGGAACCACCTGGCGGGTGGTTTATTATGACTTGCAAGAACGAGATTTAAAACCTCAAATTGACAGCATTTTAAGGAAGATAGATGAGTCTGTCTCCACTTATCTGCCGGGATCCACTATCGATCTTTGGAATAAATCAGACTCTGGAGCTGTAATCGATCAATTGTTTCTTGAATTATTATTAAAAAGTAGGGATATCTACAACTTAACAAATGGTGCTTTTGACCCGACCGTTAAACCTTTGGTGAGTTATTGGGGTTTTGGCCCTGAACGGTTTCAACATCCCGATAAAATTGATTCAGCAACCATAGATAGTCTTTTGAATCTTGTTCACTTCGAGGCATTGGAGCTATTGTCAAAAAACAAACGAAGTGCAATAGGTGAATTTGAAAATAAGAATATCGCCACCAATCAAACTGTTTTTTTAAGGAAGCCGTTAGCAGAAATGCAGCTGGATTTTAACGCCATAGGTCAGGGTTGGAGTGCTGATAAAATTGCCCAATTCTTGAATCAGAAAGGGCTCAAGCTATATTTTGTTGAAATAGGAGGTGAGATCGTTGCTGGACATCCCAAACCGGATGGGTCGCTGTGGAGGTTTGGAATTGATAAGCCTAAAGACAATAATCAAGACCGTGAATTGCAGGCAATTGTAAACCTAAGAAATAAGGGCTTGGCCACTAGCGGAAACTATCGAAAGTTCTATGAGAAAGATGGAATGAAATACGCCCATACCATTGATCCTAAAACCGGATATCCTGTGCAGCATAATTTATTAAGTGCTACGGTGGTAAGTCGAGATGCTGCAAAGTCTGATGCCCTGGCAACAGCCTTTATGGTTATGGGAAACGATTCAACCATTAGATTTTTGCGGGATAAACCATATTTGGCAACCTATATTTACCTCATTCAGGCCGATTCAAATGGCAATTACACAACTTTTACCAGTCAGGCACTTCAAAAACTTATTGAAGAAATAGAGTGACTATCTGCTATTGTTTAATTTCCCGTAAAGAAGCTCTTGGTTTTTTATTCACAACCTCATGGCGTTGGTCATAATGCACCAGGCAAATATTTCCACCCCAAGCTCCCGCGCGCTTCCCAGCGCGTGGTCTTGTTTTAATAACTCCATTTTCAGACAACAACATCATAATCCAAATATCCTTTTTCTCAAGCATAATCTCTGGCACTACTGTAAAGATAATCCTCTGGCTTTTGAACTGAGCC